>JALWNR010000689.1 GCA_027083715.1 Bacteroidales bacterium | reverse complement strand
ACAGTCTGTTTATGCATCGGTTAATAAAAAACCAAAATAGATATTAAAAATTGTAAGTAAAATTAATCCACTAAGAAAAATATTACTCCAAAATACTTTTTTTGCCGAAATTAAATAGTTTGAAATAAATAAAGAAACCGGTATGGCTATCAGGTGAACCATTTCGAATGAAGATGTTGATAATACAACAAGTAAAACTCCTACAATGAAAAGTGCAAAAAGAAGTTTAAAATTATTGCGAATATCAATTTTAAGACTATTAAAGTACTTAAATAAAGAAAGTACAGATATTGTGAAAAGAACGATAATATAAAGGCGTGAAATTTTTCCACTTAAATTTAAAATTAAAAAATTATTTAAACTGGCATTAATAGTAAATTTTTGAATAAAATCAGGGAAAGGAATGTCTTTTAGATAGAAATACGAAAAAACAAAATACCATACCATCGCTGCACCTAAAACAGAAAGGATCATTTCTCTAATTTTTACACCACGTATAATAATTAAGTTAATCCATAAAATAAATATCAGATAGATGTAATTAAAATAGAACAAAGATGCAATGCCAATTAAAACAGATGCATTAAAATAGTTTGATAGTGCATTGTCTTTGCCACTTGCTTTTTTAACAATCATCCAAGCACTTAAAAAGAAAATATTAGCAAATAGTATTGCGCTTATTTCCAGAGTACTAATTGAGTTAAGAATAATTAATAGATAAATAAGCATAGGAAGATATGAACGTTTTCCCAATAAATTGTAATGATTGCTTATTAGGGTAAAAAATAAGGCTTCAAAAAGAATTAATATAAATGCGACTGTTTTATTTACTGCTGAAACCCCTAAATAATTAAAGAAAACAACCAGCCATTTATAAATGGAATGTGTTTCTGTATGGGTATCGAGACCGATGCCGGCATCAAGAAAATATTTCAATAATAAAACTATTGTTATAAAAATAATTAACAATAAATTATCCGGACGGTAACTTTTAAGCAGTTTAAGCATTAATAAAGTTTGTTATAAGTTATGTTTTGAAAGTCTTTTTAATCACAAATCAAATCCTATATCTTTTCTATAATTTTTTCCTTCAAATTGAATTTCTTGTGCTTTTACGTATGATTTTGCTAATGCATCCTTCATATTTGTTCCATAAGCACTAACCGCAATAACTCGCCCGCCATTAGTTAAAATTTTATTATCAGCAATTTTTGTGCCTGCATGAAAAACTAATATATCTTTACTTTCATTAATATCGGTAAGTTCTTTTCCTTTTTCATAATTTCCGGGATAACCTTCTGAAACCAACATTACGGTGCTCACGGTGCGTTTGTCTATTTCAATAGTCTTTCCCGATAAATTATTCTCGGCGGCAGCAATCAATAATTCTAACAAATCTGACTTTATACGTGGTATAACCACTTCTGTTTCAGGATCCCCCATGCGCACATTGTATTCTATAACATATGGGTTTCCATTTTTATTCATTAAACCAAAAAAAATAAAACCTTTAAAATCAATTTTCTCGCTTTTTATTCCTTCAATTGTAGGTTTAATTACTTTTTCTTCAACTGCTTGCATAAACTTTTTATCAGCAAAAGGAACCGGTGAAACAGCTCCCATCCCTCCGGTATTAGGTCCTGTATCAGCTTCGCCAATGCGCTTGTAATCTTTTGCTTCGGGAAGCAGTACATAATTATTTCCATCTGTTAAAACAAAAACGGAAAGCTCTATGCCGTCAAGAAACTCCTCAATGACTACTTTTTGGCTCGCATCACCAAATTTTCCTTCAAGCATTTCTTTAAGTTGTGTTTTAGCTTTAGCTAAATCATTTTCAATAATCACTCCTTTCCCTGCAGCTAAACCATCAGCTTTAAGCACATAGGGGGCTTGTAAACTTTCCATAAAATGATAGGCATCTTTAATATATTCAAGTGTAAAACTTTGATATTTAGCCGTAGGGATATTATATTTTTGCATAAAATCTTTTGCAAACTCTTTACTTCCTTCTAATAAAGCTCCTTGTTTTGAGGGTCCGATTAATTTTACATTTTTGAGTTGCTCATCTTCTTTAAAAAAATCACTAATTCCTTTCACAAGTGGTGCTTCGGGACCAACAACTATAAGCTCTATATTATTTTGCAGAACAAATTCTTTTATTGATTTAAAATCCTCCGGATTGATTGATACGTTTGTTCCTAATTTATTAGTGCCTGCATTTCCCTGAGCAATGTACAGTTTATGCAATAATTTGCTTTGCTTGATTTTCCAAGAAATGGCATGTTCTCGTCCTCCCGAACCCAATACTAAAACATTCATTAGATTAAATTTTTGTAAATGACAACATAGTGTTTGTCCGTAAAGTCTAATATCTTTGTTACGCTTACCGTCAAAATGGTTATTTACAGTAGTAAACTCACATTTTTCAGGCTTCGCAAGTCTTGATATTTGACTTTATGAATAAACCCTTGATTTTATTA
>JALWNR010000688.1 GCA_027083715.1 Bacteroidales bacterium | reverse complement strand
TCAGGTAATGAAATATTTCATCCTTATCCAATGAATCATGTAAATGTTCCTTCGAGTAGAAATAGTGTACGCTATATTATTGACCCAAATAATCCACAAGGGCAAGTGATTTTTTTCCCGGATCTAAATCAAAACGGTATTCCCGGAGATCCGGATGATGGAGGGAACATTGTTTTGTGTAATATAGGATGGGCAGATGGTGCAGCTTATGCCGATTGGGCAGGACTGCGACCTATGACAGAGCTTGAATTTGAAAAAGCTTGTCGCGGACCAGAATATCCGGTAGCCAATGAATTTGCATGGCACACAACAGTTGCCTATGGAAATCCTACAACTGAATATATTTTTGCCAATCCTGATACAGTTGGTACAGAGAACTCTTACCCTATAAATCCGGGAACGGCTCAATACGGGAATGCAGAATACGAATACACAACCGGACATCAGACAGCTCATAATGCGCCTTTACGAGCAGGTATTTTTGCTACAGACAGTTCGGACAGAGTAAATTCAGGAGCATCTTACTATGGAATTATGGAGCTTTCAGGAAGCATGACTGAGCGAATTGTTACACTGGGAAATGCATACGGCAGAAAATTTAAAGGGACACATGGAGACGGAGATTTAAATAGTTTAGGAAACGCAGACAATATGGACTGGCCAGGAATAGTTAGCGGAGAAGAAAATGACGGAGTGAAATCAAAAGAGGGAAGCGGTATGAAAAGTGGCGATTGGAACGATGCAATTAGCTGGTTACATGTATCTTATCGCGGGTTAGCCTCAGAAGATCCTTATAGTCCCATTGGTGCAGGAAATATTGGTTCAGGATTCAGGTGCGTACGTTCTGTCGGGCAATAATAAATAAACATACCGTTTGTAAAAATAATAAAAAATGATTCGTATTTATCAAATGTATATTAATTCTATTCTTGGCTTTCTCGTTTTATTTGTCGGAATATTTTTAAATCAGGAATTTGCACTTGCCCAAAACGAACGTTTTCATGGTGGTAGAGGAGACGGTTCGGATATGAGTACAACAGGTGTAATTAATTTTAACAGTGTTGATTACGAAGGAAATGCTTTCACAATTCATATAGATAGAGCAACAGGACAAGCTGATACCACGGAAAACAATGTGATTAATTTTAAACTGATATTTAGCGAAACAGTTATTGATTTAAAACCGGAGAGTATAGTTTTAAGTGGTGATGCTCAAGCACAAAACGTTCAAGTAACAGGTGCAGATACCGAATACAATATTGCAGTTTCCGGAATGCTGAGTAATGGTCATGTAATCATCGATATTCCGGCAGGAAAAGTACATAATTCGGTAGGTTCGCCTAATCTACCGGCTGTTATAGTTGATAATGAGGTAATGTTTTTAGGTGCTGATTTATCTGTTGAAATAAAAAGGTCTTTAGGACAAGAATATTTGACAAACAATGATACTGTTCAGTTTGATATTAATTTTAATGAACGTGTAATTGATTTTACCAGTTCCGATGTTGACTTATCGGGGACATCATTACCGAAAAATATCATAATAGAAGGAGATACTAATAGATATATGGCAAAAATATCCGGTTTTCAAAATGACGGAAGTGTATCTATAAACATTCCGGCAGGAGTAGTGAACAGTATTTACGGAAAATCTAATTTAAACTCAATAAATACTGAAAATACGGTAATTATAGATCGTACACGTCCTGATGTTGAAATTAAACTTGCTGACGGACAAAGCAATCCGGCATATTCATTCCCTATAAAATTTAAAGTTGTATTTAGTGAAGATGTAGTAGATTTCTCTGATGAAGTTCTTATGTATGGAGGATCACCAAATACAAAACTTACTATTTCAGGAAACGGTTCGATATATATTGTTGCCATTGACAGCTTGACCTCCAACGAAACGATAAGTATTTATTTATCAGAGAACGTAGTACACGACCATGCCGGTAATGGCAATACAACTCCTTTATACACAAACAATTCAGTTACATTTAAAGGTGTTACCGGAATCAATCATTTAAATTTTAACGATTATGTGAAAATTTATTCCAATGAAGGAAGTCTTACTATTATATTTAAGGAAACTCCTACAAGCAGTACTTTATTGGATATTTATAGAATTAACGGTCAAAAAATTTTATCACAGTACTTGTCTAATAAAATTAACAACCTGGATTTAAAACCATTACAATACTAAATATTACGTTTTTATGCTAAAAACATTTATTTTTATAAAAAAATATTTGTACAATAGTACTAAACTATCCATTTTATCCACCAAAAGTGTTGCTACAACAATAAAAAAATATTTGGGTTTCAATCTTTCTTATAGTAGATTGTAAATTTGATTTGGGAATAGTTCAATGGACAGTTCTTTGCTATCAAAGGCTTTTAATAGCGGCTAATGTATAGCAGATAACTGCTAATTTTTTATTTGCCCTTTTTATGTTAACTTTATGTTAATTTAGTAT
>JALWNR010000687.1 GCA_027083715.1 Bacteroidales bacterium | reverse complement strand
ACTTATATAGAATTTAAAGAAAAAAGTCTTTTCATAAAAAAAGACTTTTATTTATTTTGGGGATTGGTTTACTGTTTACAGTATTTACCTCTTGTGGAAACGGTTCAAATGATGATGAGCCGAATTTTGATGATATTCCGGAAGATATTCCGGAAACGGCCAATCAGATTGATGAGAATGCAATTAACGGAATTTTGGAAAGTTTTTCATCTCCGGTTGAAATGGCTGCCTTAATAGAAGATTTAGGAGTTCCTTTTTCAAAAAAATATTTATGCTCTCCTGATTTGGCAAACGATTACGATACTAATTTTAAAAAAGCACTTGGACTTGGTGTGCTTAGTGCTGATTTGGGTTATTTGAATGTTTATGAAAAAACAGCAGAAATAGTTAATTATCTTACCGTAATAAAAAGTATTTCTGATGAATTAAATATTGGTCAATTCTTTGATTTCCAAACACTTAAAAGACTTGCTACTAATGACGACAATATGGATTCTTTAATGTTTCTGTCGGTAAACAGTTTTCATCAGATGGATGAACATTTAAGAAAGAACAATAGAAGTAATCTTAGTGCGTTAGTAGTAACAGGGGTATGGTTAGAAGGACTTTATTTGGCAACGCAAATTGTTAAAGAAGATGCATCGAGTGCAGCTTTGAGAGATAGAATAGGGGAGCAAAAGTTGGTATTAACCGATTTGTTTAAAATTTTACAGGTATATAAAAGTCAAGATAAAAATTTTGAAAATCTGGTTATTGATTTTGAAGAGCTAAATAAAGCTTATGAACCGGTAATTATTACTTTTATTGAAGGTGAAACTAGAACAGAAGAAATCGATGGTGTTACGGTTGTTATTCAAGAAGATAAAAGTGAAGTGGAGATGACCGATGAACAACTTGATAAAATAATTAATATAGTTGAAAAAATACGTAATAAATTAATTTCTATTTAATATGAACAGGATAATTCTATCATTATTATTTTTGGCGTTCATAGTAGGCGGAATCAGTGAAAATACAAATGCACAGTGTAAGCAACAAGTTGTTTATCAGTGTGCTACAAATATTGATAAAGCTATCTATTTAAGAGATTTTAATACAAAACTCAGAAAAGGAAAAGCAGGACAACCCTCTGGAACCAAATGGGCAGTTGTATTAAATAAGGGTACGCATTATAGATTTACTTTGTGTACGCAAAGTGGTTTTGAAAAAAGTGTAGTATTAACTTTGTTTGATTCCAAACATCCGGAAAAAACAAAACCCTATCAGGTTACTAAATATACCGGCAATAAAAAAACCAGTAACCGTTTTGATTTTATTTGTAATAAATCCGGCACTTATTATATTTCAATTCGTTTTAAAGAGGGAAAGGAAAGTAAAAAATCCTGTGCAGTTGGTATATTAGCTTTTGTAGGAAAGAATAAGTAGTTTAGTAAAAATAGAAAAAAGGGAAAGTTTGTATCCATTCTTTCCCCTTTTTGTTTGAATTGTACTATTACAAGAAGTGTAAAGTTGATTTTCTAGACCGGATTAACACTTTTTTTTGGATACTTTCTTAAACTGCCTCACCCATAAGCGTTGCCGAAGTACAATCAATAACTTTTACCTGAACATAATCGCCGATATTATGGTTTTTACGATCAAAAACAATAACTTTGTTTTGCGAATTTCTTCCGAAAAGACGATCTTCTGATTTTTTGGAAATACCTTCAACCAGTACTTCAAAAGTTTTACCTACATCTTTTTTATTACTTTCCAACGATAAGCGATTTTGTAATTGGATAATTTCATCCAAACGGCGGCTTTTAATATCATCCGGCACATCGTCTTTCAGATTTCTTGCTGCATAAGTGTTCGGGCGTTCCGAATATTTAAACATATAGGCGTAATCAAATCCAACCCATTCCATGAGCGATAGTGTATCTTTATGATCTTCTTCGGT
This sequence comes from Bacteroidales bacterium, assembly GCA_027083715.1. Taxonomy (GTDB): domain Bacteria; phylum Bacteroidota; class Bacteroidia; order Bacteroidales; family NBLH01; genus NBLH01. The sequence continues at coordinate 548 of JALWNR010000687.1, read as the reverse complement.
TTCACCAGAAAATCCGGTAATAAAATCCGATGAAATGGCACAATCGGGAATAATTGTTTTAATTGCCGAAATGCGGTTCATATACCATTCACGAGTGTATCCGCGCTTCATCAATTCAAGCATGTGTGTACTACCCGATTGAACAGGCAGGTGAATGTATTTGCAAATATTATCGTATTTGGCAATGGCATACAAAACTTCATCGGTCATATCCTGCGGATAGGAAGTTGAAAAACGCACACGCAATTTAGGGTCAAGACGGGCAGTCATTTCCAGCAATTGTGCGAAATTTACTTCGCCATTGTTCCAACTGTATTTATCTACATTTTGCCCAAGCAATGTAACTTCTTTGTAGCCTTTGTCTATTAACTCTTGTACCTCGTTCAGTATGCTTTGCGGATCGCGGCTGCGTTCGCGCCCGCGCGTAAAAGGCACCACACAATAGGCACACATATTGTCGCATCCGCGCATGATGGAAACAAAAGCCGAAACTCCGTTTTTGTCCAATCGTACCGGACTGATTTCCGCATAAGTTTCTTCTCTCGATA
>JALWNR010000686.1 GCA_027083715.1 Bacteroidales bacterium | reverse complement strand
TCAATTAATAAGAATTTGCTTTCTTGCTTCATTTTATGTAATTTTATTATCTGCAAAATTCATGCATTTAGTTTGATGTAGAAGCGAGGCGTAAAAACCCGCCAACAATTACAAGGGTTTTGTAACGAAGCAGTACCGGAATGTATCAAAATAAATGCGCTTGTACAAAATGACAAAAAAACTTTAACCTTATGTTATGATACAAATATTATCAAGATATTACATTAATTTTGTCATTTTTCATGAATGAAACAAGCTAATATTTTTCCAATTTATCGTTATCAACTAAATTATTGAACAATGAAACATTTTTTAATCCATATTTTTTTAATTCTACTGTTCTTTTTAGGATTTAACAACACTGTTTTTGCACAAGAGTCCGATATAGATTTAGCATCAGAATACTATAAAAAAGGTATTGATTATAAATACAAATATAAGTTAGACAGTGCCGACTACTTCTTAAAACAAGCAGCCGATTTATTTAAAAAGAATAACGATTGGGATAATTACTTGATTGTTCAGAATGAGGTAGGCAGTATTTTATTGGCAAAAAATGAATTTGACAAAGCAATTTCTTTTTTTCAAGAGCAATTGGGTGAAGCTGCGAATCATTTTAAGGAAAATAATGAATACTCAGCTAACTTTTATAATAATCTGGGTTTAGCATACTTTTTCAAAGGAAATATTGATGCAGCTCTAGATATCTATGACAGGGCACTATCCATAAGACTGGCTTTGGGTGATAGAGAAAGCATTTTTGTATCAAATCTTTATAACGATATGGGAAATGCTTATTCTGAAAAAGGAGAATATGAGATTGCCATGGATTATTATAAAAATGCTTTAAGAATCAGAAAAAAAATACTGGGAGATAATCATCCTGAAACTGCTGCATCTTATAACAATATGGGAATTGTATATGAAGCACTCGGACAATACAATTTAGCCATTGAAAACCACCAAAAAGCAATAGAAATCCAGAAAAGCATTTTTGGGAATGACTATCCTGAACTCGCTAATTACTATTTTGGTTTGGGAAATGTATATAAAGATCAGGGAGACTGGGACATGGCAATGGATTACTATATGCAATCATTCAGTATTCATAAAAAAAATTATGGAGAAATAAATCCGTTAGTAGCTAAAGATTTAATTGCTATCGGTAATATATACACACAACAAGGCGATAACGAAAGTGCTATTGATGCATTACAAAAAGCATTAGATATACAAAGAAAAACTTTAGGGTCAAACCATCCGGATTTGGCACTAACCTACAATAATGTAGGAAATATATACAATCAAGACGGACAATATGATTTAGCACTTTCTTTTTATTTTAATGCTTTAGATATTAAAAAAGCGGTTATAGGCGAAGAACATCCAGAAATTGCTGATTATTATACAAATATAGGAAATGTATATGCTGCCAAAGGCGATTATCAACAAGCATTGGATTATCACCAAAAAGCTGTTGATTTAAAAACTATGTTTTTTGGGAGAAAACATCCTTCTTTAATTTTACCGTACCTGAATATTGGAAATATTTATTATGAAATGCGCAAATACGATAGCGCTCTTAAATACTTTCAACTTAGCCTTTCTGTTAATGTAAAAAGTTTTAAACCTGATTCAGCAGATATTTATGCAAATCCTACACTCAAAAATTATTATGACAGCAAAAAACTTTTAAATTCATTAAAAGGAAAAGCAAAAACATTCATAGGTCGCTTTGTCAGAGATTCTTCAAAAACTGATTTATCTGCAGCTTACAATACTTATATCAAATGTGATTCAATGATTGATATTATACGCAAGACAACAGTTTCAAAACAAGATAAATTGGAGCTTGGAAAAGTATCAAATACTATTTATGATCAGGGCATAGATGTTTGTGCAAAGCTTCATTTATGGTTTGATGACCCAAATAATGACTATCTGAAAAAAGCATTTTATTTTTCAGAGAAAAATAAGGCAGGTGTTTTACTCGAAGCCATAGCCTCAGCAGAAGCACAAAAATTTGCGGGTATTCCCGATTCATTGCTGTCTATTGAAAAAAACTTAAAAAATAAAATTGCTCTATACGAAACCCAATTAGGTGAAGTTTATGATGCAGAACAAGAAGCTGAAATCCGATCAAAACTTTTTGGTGTTAAAAATGCTTATAATAAATTGATAAAAAGTTTTGAACGTGATTACCCGAAATATTTTGAGATGAAATACAGCAACCGGTATGCAACTGTTAAAGAAATACAAAACACATTACCGAAAAACACCGCTCTGCGCAGTTATTTTATCGGCGACAGTCTTATCAGTATTTTTACACTGACGCAAGATAGTATAACACTTGAACGCTCAGTAAAACCGGAAGATTTTGATTTTAAAATTTACGGTTTGCGTAAATTAATAACCTCGTCAAAAGCTGAAGACATCAAAGAACTTCCTTTACAAGCTTATGAGTTTTACAAAATTCTTTTCCCAAAA
>JALWNR010000685.1 GCA_027083715.1 Bacteroidales bacterium | reverse complement strand
CCGTAATCATGTACAAAACCGTGAATTAGTTGCTTACGATATTTTTTATCTTGTTCCGTAGGAACAATTTCTTGCTTTGAAAATTTTTGTAAAGGATTGTAAGTTGTTTTATACATTCCCAAAGGCTTAAAAAAGTTTTTATACACGTATTCATCGAAAGGTGTATGTGTTATTTTTGGGATAATTTTTAAAAACAAATAATAACCCAAATCACTGTATTTATATCCTCTGTGCCTTCTTAAATCCGAATTATAGATTTCTTTGTAAATTGTATCGGTATAAGATGATTTAATGTAAAGATTTTCAGCTACTTGTAAATTGTATTCTGCCGACTGCTTTTTACTGTAAATATCAGGGTTTAAATCGTATTTTATTGCAGTTTTTTCGTTATAGGTATGTAAATAAAAAGGAATCCACGATTTCAAGCGAGCCTGATGAGCAAGCACTTGTTTGGCAGTAATGTTTTTTTTGTTGGTAGTATCTAAATCTTTTAAATAAAATGACATTTTTTTTGCAATATTAAACTTGCCCTCATCGGTAAGTTTCATCAATACAGGTACTGTTGCCGTTACTTTTGTTAAAGAAGCAATATCATATAAATCGGAATTTTTTACCGGAATTTTTTTTTTATAAGTATGATAACCGTATGATTTTTGAAAAAACACTATTCCGTTTTTTATTGCCATTACTTGGCAACCGGGCATTGCACCTTTTCTAATGGCACCTAAAATAACACTGTCAACTTGCTTTAATTTTAACTCATCAATGTTCAATTCCATCGGAGGAGCATATTTCAGACGGATTTTTTCGTCTATAATACCTGTGCGTGCAGGATATTGTTTGCCTGCCGAGACAGGAAGCAAACCTTTTGCTGGAATACCGCCAAAAAACAGCTGTGCCGACAAATCACGTGTTATACGGGTATCCTGATAAGAAACAATAATTGCCTCAAAATCTTCTTTTCTGAACTTTTTTAGTGCATATGGGCTTGAAAAGATATCAATTGCTACTTTAGTATGTTGTGCCAAACGATGTACAAAACGAACCGACTGCTCTGTGAGCCCGAAATTTGGCGGTCGGCGGCTTGGGCGATGAAAACTTACAATTACCAGATTATAATCCGAGAGTTTATTCATCAGGATGTTAAATTCCTGTTCGCTTGCATCTTTTCGGATACCAAATTTAGCTACTTTGGTATAATCGTTCAATCGTGCCTGAAAGTTACTGTATGAACCGCTTCCAATAGCTACCGAAGCAATTTTCAATGTATCTAAATTTGTAAAAGGAATAATATCGTTGCGATTTTGAACCAAAGTAAGTGCATTTTCAATAATACGGCGATTAATTAATTTAGCATTTTTTGAGTTTAAATCAGTAATTAAATTTTTTGTTTCTATTGGTTTATATTTATCAAGACCTACCCACCGCTTGGCTTTTAAAACTTTCATGCAACGTGCATTTATTTCTGTTTCAGAAATTAAGCCTTTTTCAACAGCTGTTTTTATTGATTTGATGCTGGCTTTTACATCGCGTGGCATCAGTAAAATATCAACCCCTGCAAAAAATGCCTTAAGAGCGGTTTCGCCGGGTGCATTGTAGGCACTTACTCCTTTCATACCTAATGCATCGGTAAAAACCAAACCTTTAAATCCTAATTGATTTTTCAATAAATTGGTTACAATATTTCGAGAAAGGCTTGATGCACTGTTTGGAGTAGAATCAAGTGCAGGAATATTTAAATGAGCTATCATCACAGCAGTTAAACCCTGATTAATTAAATACTTAAACGGATACAGTTCAAGTGAGTCTATCCTTTGGATAGAATGCTTGATTACGGGCAGGGTTTTGTGCGAATCGCTGTCGGTATCTCCATGTCCCGGAAAGTGTTTGGCTGTGGCAATAATGTGCTGTTCTTGCATTCCGTACATATATGCTAAGCCTTTACGGGCAACATTTAAACGGTCTTCACCAAAAGAACGATAGCCGATTACCGGATTTTTCGGATTGTTGTTAATATCAATTACCGGAGCAAAATTAATGTGTACACCCAACCTGAGGCATTGTTTGCCTATTTCTGTTCCGAAATTATAAATCAGTTTATCGTTTTGCACAGCACCCATCATCATCTGGCGCGGAAAATCAGGAACACTGTCTAAGCGCATATCTACTCCCCATTCAGCGTCCATTGCTATTAATAAAGGGGTTTTTGAAATAGATTGATAATAATTAGTGAGATTTGCCTGACGAACCGGTCCTCCTTGAAAAAAGATTAATCCTCCAACTTTATATTTTTTAATGATATTTTCAATTTCTTTTTTGTGTTCATATCCACGATTTGAATATGCCTGAACCATAACTAGTTGTGCTATTTTTTCTTCTAAACTCAGTGATTTAAAAACAGAATCAACCCATTTGTTTTTTTGGTGTACAAACTCAGGGTCGCTGTTTACATTTTCAGATGAATTTTGATCTGTATAGTTCAGGTTAATAA
>JALWNR010000684.1 GCA_027083715.1 Bacteroidales bacterium | reverse complement strand
TCGGATAGTTTAAACAAAACTACTTTATTAAAGGAGTATTGTGTGAAACAATTATTTGTAAATATCCTCTCTATATTTACCCGCATCTTCATCTTCTAACATACTTAAATAACTTTTATATCGTGAGATGCTGATTTTTCCATGTTCCAGTGCATCAATTACTGCACAATCAGGTTCGTGCAGGTGGGTACAATTGTAATATTTACATTGCCCTTGCAAGTTTAGCATTTCAGGAAAGTAAGTTGCTAAATTTTCATTTTCCAAATCTACTAATCCAAAACCTTTTATTCCCGGTGTATCAATAATGTATCCGCCAAAATAAAAAGGATGCATTTCGGAAAAAGTAGTAGTGTGCTTGCCTTTTTTATGATAACCGGATATTTCTCCTATTTTTAAATTGAGTGCCGAATCTAATTTATTGATTAATGTAGATTTACCCACACCTGAGTTTCCAGCAAAAACACTGATTTTATCTTTAAGCACATTTTGTAAATTTTCTAATCCTTCGCCTGTTTGAGCCGAAACTTTCATGCAAGGATAGCCGATTTTTTTGTATAAAGATATTAATTCATGCATCTGCTTTTTATCCGGTTCATCGTATAAATCTATTTTGTTAAAAACAAGAGTTACCGGAATGTTATATGCCTCTGCCGATACTAAAAAACGATCAATAAAAATGGTGTGTGTTTGTGGCATTTTAATGGTAATAATTAAAAACGCTTTATCAATATTTGCAGCGATAATATGTGCTTTATGTGATAAATTAATAGAACGGCGAATAATGTAATTTTTACGTTCGTGTAATTTAGTTATTAAGCCGGTATCTTCTTCCTTTTTTAGGATAAAATCAACTTTATCACCTACTGTAAGCGGATTAGTTGCCACAAAGCCTTTTGTACGGAATTTGCCTTTAATTTTACAATTGTATGTATTATTACCCGATTTAACTGTGTACCAACTTCCTGTTGATTTTATGACAGTTCCTGTTAGTTCCATACTTTTTTTACCTTTTAACTTCGGTCAATGTGATAGTCTGTTATATTTTAGAGGCAAATGTAAAGATTTTTTATTAAAACGGAGTTTTAAAATAGTATGTCTTAAATCCTCATGCTTTTCTATAAGTACCAAATTTAAAACCGATTAGCCCTGGCTGGGTTTATGTTAACTCAATCAGGGCTTGCAGATTTTAGGGTATAGCTTAATTTTGCTAAAAAAGTTAAGAATCCATCTGCTCTTGTGCTGACAGGTTTTTAAGCTTATAAAGCAACAATGAACTTTGTAAATTTCCTGATATACTTATAGCAGATGATGCTATCTTAAATTTTTATAGCCAGTTTCTATTTCATGGCATAATTTCTCAAAAACTTCGTCAACGGATAATGTTCCATCAATTTTTGTAACACTTGCCAGTTCTTTGTATCGTTTAATAACCGGAATAGTTGTTTTTTCATGTTGTTCCAGTCTTGAAATAATTTTTTTAGTTGATGAATCAAAAGGTTTTGCGTTATCACTTTTACGTCTGTCTTCAAGCCTTTTTAAAAGTTCAAGAGTAGGTACTTTTAATTCAAAGATTTTAGTAATTGAAAGTCCGTGCTTTTTCATGATACCATCAAATATATACGATTGTACCAATGTGCGAGGGAAACCTTTAAATACAAATCCTTTTGAATGTTCTTTATTGGATATTTTATTTTCAATCAGCTGTACTACAATTTCATCGGGCACTAATTGTCCGTTTTCGTAAAAATGTTTTATTTGCTTTCCAATTTCTGTTTTTTTTCTGATTTCTTCGTCAAGCATGTGTCCGGTGGCTACATATTCCAGGTCATATTTTTGAGCAAGTTTCATTCCTTGTAAGCCCCTTCCTGAACCCGGATATCCGAATAATACAATATTGAGCAAGTTTTTGCTTAATTCTTCTTCAATAATTTTTTCAATATCATTTGTAACTTCCTCAATACTTTTAGTTCCATCTACGCTTGAATAAATATTTTTTTCTTTTTAATATTTTAGTACAGGAAGTGTTTTATCATGGTATTCTTTTAAACGGTTGCGAATTACTATCTCTGTATCATCACTTCTTCCTGATGTTTTACCTCGCTCCATGAGTCGTTTTACGGAAACTTCTTCAGGTACATCAATACTAATCAAGCGATTTAACGATGTATCTAATTTAATCATCAAGCCTTCCAGAATGAAAGCTTGAACATATGTTCTAGGAAAACCATCGAATAAAAATCCGTTTGCATCCGGATTGTTTTTAATAGTTTTTTCGATAATTTGCACAATAATTTCATCAGAAACCAAGCCTCCTTCTTCAATGATACTTTTGGCAGCTAATCCTAAATCACTTTCTTCTTTAATTTCTTTTCTGAGTAAATTTCCTGTTGAAATGTAGAAAAGTTTATACTTTTTGATTAAAAATTCAGATTGTGTCCCTTTTCCCGCACCGGGAGGTCCAAATAATGCAATATTTAACATAATAGTTTAAGT
>JALWNR010000683.1 GCA_027083715.1 Bacteroidales bacterium | reverse complement strand
ATCTTACTGTTATATCAACGATTTGCTTTTTTTATAAACCTTAAATCCGCAGGTATGTTTGCAGCAAAAGATACTTGCGGATTTAAGGATAAACAAATAAATGGCAAATAGATAATCTATGAAAATTCTTTGTTTGACAATTTAAGCAGGGAGTTTATCTATCCTAACCGCTCTTTGCTCAAAAGCAGCAGGAAATATTCTTTTTTATCCGGTGTAATTTTTAATTTTGGTAAATAAATTAATGTCTAACCCAATATTTTAATCATAAAAAAGTTTAAATATATCTTTTTTGCAGCATTTTTAATGCTGGCAACGAATCTTTATGCACAAAAAGATGTTGAAGGCTCCAAAGATGTTCCGTACATTTCACGTTTTAAAGGTTCATGGATTGTATGGCAACAAACTTTAAATTTTGATAGTTACTATATTCTGAAAATTGAAGACAATAAACTAAACCGCTATCAAGTCGAAGGAAAAATTATTCGTACCCAATACGATATAGAAGATGGACATTCGGTATTAGAAATTCTCAAAAGCTATGAAAATGCATTGAAAAGTGCAGGATTCAAAATTTTGATGACTTTGAACGAACAACAATACAGCGGCAATTTGAGTGAAGATTTATACAATGCGGAATTTAACGGCATGAACAAATTGCCTCGTGAAGCCTTTAAACCGGATTACCGGGATAAATATTACTATTTTGCAGCAAAAAAACATATCAATACAAAAGATGTTTATATTGTAGGTTTTATTTCACAATGGAACAAACCTTTTATTACCCTTGATATAATCGAAACTCAACCAATGGAAGAAGGTTTGGTTACTGCAAAAAAAATCAGTGAGGGAATTGATGCAGAAGGACACATTGCCATTTACGATATTCATTTCGATACTGGTTCAGCTACTATTAGCAGCGAATCGGCAGATGCTTTGAAAAATATTGCCGAATATTTAAATGCTCATAAAGATAAAAAATTTCTTGTGGTTGGTCATACAGACAACACTGGCAATTACGAAACCAACCTGAAACTTTCGCAAGAGCGTGCCAAAGCAGTGGTCAATGAACTAACAAGCAAATATGGTATTGATGCTGCTCAATTAAAAGCTTTTGGGGCAGGACAGGCAGCTCCTGTTGCCTCCAATGCAAACAAAGATGGCAAAAAAATGAATCGCCGCGTTGAAATTGTTGTAATGTAGGAGCTGTTTGTAAATATGCACAGTATTGATTTTCAGAAAATTGCCATGTATTTTGTTTGGCAAAAACTACCAAAAGAATTGGGACAGGCTATGAGATCGCTTCACTAAATTGTTTCTTTTGTATCAATGCCTGTCCTGAATTTTCGGGAACTGATATCTGTTGAATTTATCCTTCACTCACAAATACTATCCTCCGTACGAGATTTATTTTAACAAAAAAATGAGGAGTAAAAGTACGCCTTATATTTTAGATTCAAAGTAAACTCCACATAGTATCTTTTTAAAAACATGTAATTCAATGAATAATAGCACTATGATTCTTGCAATATAAAAATGGTTTTATATTATCTTACTCTTTTGCACCGTAAGCTAAATCACCTGCATCGCCCAATCCCGGAACAATATAGGCTTTTGCCGTAAGTTCATCGTCCAGAGCACCTACCCAGAGTGTAAAGTCTTTTTCGGGAATGTGTCGTTTGGTATATTCAACACCTTCCTTACTGGCAATTACAGTAATTATATGAGTATGAAACGGTTTTCCTTTTTCAAGCATACTTTGATATGCCAACACCATAGATGAACCGGAAGCCAGCATAGGGTCTGATAGTATCAGAATTTTATCATCAATTAAAGGAGATGATAAATAACCAAACTGAATATCAAATCCCCCTTCTTTATGGTATTTGCGAAAAGCTGAAATAAAAGCATTTTCTGCGCGGTCAAAATAATTCAATAAGCCTTGATGAAGAGGTAAACCTGCACGTAAAATAGTGGCTAAAACTATTTTATCTGTCGGAATCATCATTTCTGATGTTCCGAGAGGTGTAGTAATTTGATCTTTTTTGTAATTCAAGCTTTTGCTAATTTCATAAGCAAATATTTCGCCTATACGTTCCATATTTCGTCTAAAACGCATGGTATCTTTCTGAATATTTACATCACGTAATTCCGCAATAAACCGGTTGAGTATTGAGTTTTCTTTATTCAATAATTTAATCATTTTTTAAATAATCTTAATGGGAAAAACAAATTATTAATTTTAATTGCTGGATAATTATATGCTTGTGCACCAAACCCTGCATAAAAACGGGCAATTCCGTCTATCATTGAGCCTTCAAAATCTAAGATCATATTGCGCGAAGCAAATTGTTTGATAAATTCATCAACCAGTAAAAACATGGCTCCATTTTGCTTAGCTTCATCGTTAGTTACTGATAAAATAAAACAGGCTTTACTATTTGAATAAACAAAGAAACCGGCAGCGCACAGACTGTTGTTTTGTGAATATGCGCCATATAAAAGCCCTGAACTTTTTCTTGCCGAAGCAGCTATTAATCTACGAATTATGCTTATTTCATTTTCAGAGTATCCTTGTTGGTTTCCACTTGATGTAATTAAGTTGATTACTTGGTTGGGTTGCAATCCTTGAACTACGGAAACTTTATTTTTTGTAGCTTTTCGGATGTTTCGGATGGTATTTTTTTTATAATGCCTGAAAATATTTTCATAATCGCGTATTAATTCTAGTTCATAGGTAATTTTTTGTTGTACTTTAATATTATTTTGGCTTGAAATGACATTGAATTTATTTAGGTTTATTTCTACGAGTTTATATTTTCGTGGAATTGCCTTAATAAATTCACGAACAATTTCTTCGGATAGTTGCTTCAATGAAAATATTCCAAGTTGTTGAGTAAAAGCAGGTTGATATAAGTAGTTAATTCCAAATTTACGATTATTGGTAAGCGGCATAACCATTTCATAATCGCCATATACCAGAGCTTCCCAATTTTCGTTTACGACATCAAGATACCACGAATAGGCATATACCAGTCCGTTAATTGAACCGGAAATGCATTTATCCCATTTTTTTATATCTATTTCTTTTTGTTTAAGATACTTAATTTCCATTCGAATTTAACGCAAATTCAATCAATTTTTCATAAACATTTTGCCAGCCACTCCACTGTTTTTTTGTGCCTAGACTTTCATTATGCCATAAACTTACAAATAATCCGTTTACCTTTTTCACATTTTTGATAATTTTTTTGATTTTTTCTTCTGCTTGTAAAGTATTATACTCATCGTAATCTTTTAATCCTACATCCATTATGGAAAAGGGAATTATTTTTAGATTTTCTTCTTTGTTTTTCTTTAAATCAAAAAAATAAAACGGAGTGCAAGTTCCTGCTCTAAAACCCGGTGTTTCGGCAAATCCCATACTGTAATCTTCTTTAATTCCTGATTTTATTAAATTTTGATAGGTTTCCGGCATTTTAAGTATTAAAAAGTGCTGGCGACTTTTGTTTATTTTCTTAGCAGATATTTTTTCAAGCAATTCTTTTTCTATTTTCACCCTATTGGGATGCTTGTTTGAGGCAAAAGAAGGATGAATTGCTATTTCAAAGTTTTGTACAATTTTTTGTACTAAATATTTAAATGTTTTGCCTTGGGGCGATATATTTTTATCGTATTTTGCGTAAGCTGCCGTTAAAAAAAAGAATATTGGCTTTAATTGATATTTTTGATGAAGCTTAATAAGGTAATCATAGCTGTCGTAAGGGTCTTTTTTTTGATGAATATGTACGGCTGTTTTTTCAAACAGCTCTGTGAAATTTAGTTTTAATAGTAATTTCCCTGATGATAATAAACTGCGAATAAACCCTTTATGCAGATAGGCATATGCATTGTCAATATCAATAGTTGGTAAGAAATGAAACTGGTTCTGTTTAAATCTTATATTGGGATAATATTTTAAAAGCGTAGCTTTTAAATATTCTGCCCAAATATTAATTACTGGCTGTTCAATGAAACCGTGTTTTACCGCAAGACTTTCTTTGGCAGGAAACCGACCGAATTTATCAGTTGTGTAGGGGAAATATTCCTCATATCGCGAAAGCAAATAAAAACTTGCAGCAAAAATATCAAATTCAAAAAATGAATGATTATTTGTTTTAAAAAACGCTTTTGTTTCTTTAAAAGAAAAAATTTCAGGATTTTGGTTTTCAATGCCTTTTTTAAAAAGCAGTGGCGAAGCCTTTAAAAATAAGCTATTTATTTTAATATTATTATTAAAATCGTAATAGATCTTTGGTGAGTCAGCCCGCTTAAAAATTTTTAAATTATCAGTTAGTACATAGTTTAATCCAAGAAGTTCATTCAGAACAAAATGAAAGGTATAAGTAATGCGTGTGGTTATTACAGGGCTGTATATAATCATTTTAAAAAATAAGCTTAGAATAGTCCATTATCATTAAAGCTAAAATATTTTTCATTCCCGATAATAATATGGTCAAGTACGGTGATATCTAAAATTTTTCCTGCTTCAACCATTTTTTTTGTTAGATATTTATCTGCTTTACTTGGTTTTAAGCTACCTGAGGGGTGGTTGTGGCAAAGAATTATCGAAGTGGCTAATTTTTCAATAGCAGCTTTCATAATCAGGCGGGTATCAACTGTTGTTCCGTGAATGCCACCTTGTCCGATACGCTGTTTGTCAACGATTTTATTGTTTCTGTTTAAAAAAATCACCCAAAATTCTTCATGAGGTAAGTCTGCCAATACGGGGTTCATCAATTCAAAAATTGTTTGAGATGATGTAATTTTCTTTTTTTCAAGTACATCAGAAAGTTTTCTGCGTCTGCCCAATTCCAAAGCTGCTACAATGCTAATGGCTTTGGCTTCGCCAATACCTTTAAATTTTATTAAATTGTTTACGGTTAATTGTCCAAGTGCATTCAGATTGTTTTCTACGCTGTTTAGTATTCGCTTTGCTAATTCCACAGCGGTTTCTTCGGTACTGCCTGAACCGATTAATATAGCAATAAGCTCTGCATCGGTAAGGTTTTGCCTGCCTTTGGCAATTAATTTTTCACGTGGGCGGTCTTCTATTGCCCAATCGGTTATGTTTAGTTTTTCCGGCATATCCTTTTGTTTATCTGTCAACAAACAAAATTAAACTAAATTTTTAAAATAAACTTGTTATTGAATACAGAATACAATATGCAAAAAATACAGAATATAACCGATTATTTAACTTGTGTTCCAAATATCTAATCTTCCGGTAGTCAGACAAGTTACCAACATACCCATTACAATTCTGTATCCACTTTCAATTTCATATCTCTTACATAAGCAATATTGGCAACAATCAATACTATTCCAAGTGTTATCCACACACTATTGGGTATTGGCACAGGGTCGCCGGTTGCATAAGAGTGTAAGCCGGATAAATAGTAGTTTACACCAAAATAAGTCATCACTACCGAAGAGAAACTAATCAGCGACAAAAAATTAAATGTAAAGAGTCCTTTTAGTTTTGGAATAAGACGCACATGCAGTATAATGGCATATACTAAAACAGAAATTAAAGCCCAAGTTTCTTTTGGATCCCAGCCCCAATAGCGACCCCAGCTTTCGTTTGCCCAAACGCCGCCCAGAAATGTGCCTATTGTAAGCAAATATAAGCCTACTGTTAAGCTCATTTCGTTAGTATAGCTAAGTTGTAAAATATTTTTATCTATGCGTTTTTTGTTTTCAGTATTTTTAACAATCATCAAAATAAGATTTACAAAACCTAAAATAGCACCTAATCCTAAAAATCCATAGCTGGCAATAATTACTGCCACATGAATGGTAAGCCAGTATGAATTAAGTACCGGAACGAGTGTAGTAATTTCTGGGTCAATCCAGCTTAAATGTGCTATTAAAAGAACCACCCCTGCCAGTGATGTAGTTGCTGCCAAAGCAATTTTATTGTGATTGGCAAAAACAATTCCTGCCAAAAGTGTTACCCATGCAATGTAAATCATACTTTCATAACCATTGCTCCAGGGTGCATGACCTGAAATATACCAACGCAAAGCCAAACCAATGGTATGGGCTGCAAAACCTATATAGATTAACCAGCGTGTTGTAATATCTACATATTTGAAACTTAATTTCGGAATTAGAATTATTAAAATTAAATAAATCAGATAAAATAAACCGATAATAAAATAAAACTCAAATAAATGACGGAAAATAGCGGATTTATTATAAAAAATTTCTGCTTTAATTTTTGTAGGATTAACCAATACACTTTTTCCGTTTTCTTCTTGAAATTTTTTGATATTTTCCAATGCAATATCGGCTTGCTGCCAGTTTCCTGTTTTTACTGAATTTTGTAAAGCATCTATATAATTAGCGGCTAAAGCATAAATGATTGTTGTATCATTTTTTGCCGATTGAATATTTTCCCATTTATGATTTTCACTGTATTTATCAGGAAAAATATTTAAAAATCCACCACTTAGTGCTGAATATAATATATTCACCCGCTCATCTAATTTGATAATGTCTTTGTCCAACATATTTTGTTTTGCCGGACCTTTGCTGTAAGCCGCTTCAACTTCATCATGTAAAATATAATTTGCGTTTTGATCAAACACATCCCTTAAAGCTACAAACCCATCTTTGGCATTAAAACGTTTAATCAACTCCGGATGTTTAATTTTAATGATTGCTGTTTTTGCCCACAAATCCGGTCGCAACATCATGCTAATATACACTTGATCACTGTTCATGCCATGAAAGGTACTCCTGCGACTTAATTTTCGCAAAATTTCACTGGTCATTGTATTTACCGGTTTTATTCTACCACTTTGGTCTTGTACTAAAAGCGCCCCAAATTTTGCAGCATGATTTTTATCAATTTGTGGCAATTGGCTAATGTCTTGTGCTACTGTATTATATTGCGAAACAATGAACAAACCTATGATGAGTAATATATTTTTAGCATTTAATTCTTTAATTTTTTTACTTAATTGCATAAATCTACTGTTTTTGTTAATTAAGCTCCAAGCCATTCCAATTGTTAATAAAATATAACCCAAATAAGTAATATAAGTACCCCAATAATCATGATTTACCGAAAGAATGGTTCCTCCTTCGTCCTGATCATATGATGATTGAAAAAAGCGATAATGATCGTATTCCAATACGTTATTCATAAAAATTTTATGGTTTTCAACCAAAGAATATCGGGGGTCATTGAGTGTAACATGACTTTCATAAGAAGCCGGACTCATAGAACCGGGATAGCGTTTAAGAATAAAATCATTAAGTTTTAATGAAAAAGGTAATTTTATTTCTTTGGGACCGTAAGCTATGCTTATTTTGTATTTTCCGATTGTCGTTTGATTTGCTTTACCCTGATACCCACTCTTACCGAAAATTAAAACTTCTTGTGATTGTCCGTTGTTTGAAACATCAAAATACATAGCATCTAATCCTCCATTACTCTTAATGCCTCCACTAACGATTTTCTTTTTCGCTTTCGGATAAAACTTGGTGAGTACCAGTGCATTATTATCCCAAGAATATAAAAACATACGGTTTAATGGCGTCCGTACTCCTGCTTCCGATGCAAATTTGTTTGTATCGCGCATAGCTGAATACTCAACAGTTTTGTTCACTTTAAAATAAAGCGTATCATTTTGGTAATCAATAATTACAGCATTTTCAGGAGCATCAATACCAAAAGCATACAATTGGTCGCCTGCCCATTTCATATCGCCGTAACTCATAGTTAAATCATGGCGGGTGTTATTGTTTAACGCGGTAAAACTTACCGTTGGCACACCGTCTTCTGCTTCTACAATTATTTCACCCGCATTGGGGATAAATTCTTTTAAGTGGATATTGAATTTTTGTCCGTCAAACTCTATTTCATCACTGTATTTATTGCCCGAAACTACATTGAAATTAACCGGAGTTTCAGATTTATATACTAATTCGCCATTGTTAATTTCAATTTGTAAATACGATTCGTAGGTTAGTATGCTGTTACTTGTAGCTCCTTCACGTATATGCATGGTTCCTTCGTAGCTAATAAAACGGGTAATTCCGGCACCAATAATAATAACAATAAAAGCAAAATGAAACAGAAACATACTGAATCGTTTTTTTTCATACATTTTGTACTTGAAAAATACAAAAATCATATTTATTACCAGTAGCAAGTTTAATATATTGAACCACCAAGAGCGATAAACAAGGTATTGTGCAACCGAAGTACCAAAATCATTTTCAATAAATGTGGCAACAGCAGCAGATATTGCATATATTGCCAGTAAAATTATAGCTGTCCAAATAGATGAGAATATTTTATTTAAAGTGTTCATATGTATATGTTTTGTCCGATTTTTAATAATTTTTAAAAACGCCCGAAAATTAGTATAAATAATTCAGATATTAAAGTCTTTTATTTGGAAAGAAAATAAAATTTAACACAGTTATAAAATATTATTTGGGCGGCTTCGGGTGTTTCGCTCATAGTCCTCAAAGCCATGCCGGCAAAAATATCGGCAAAAAAGGAGCTCTGTATCCGCCGCTCCTTTTTGCCGTGTTTTGCAATCGGCATGGCTTTTGCGGGCTATCCGCTTCGCCCCCTGCCGCACAGAAATGTCCCTGCAAACTGCAAAATATATGTTAATTTAATCCTGTAATTGATTAGTGGGCACACATCTGCCTTCAGGTAGGGGCGTGGCAACGATTATTTACCGAAAGCAAACTTAAATTGCTTTTGTTTTTTCTTTCAGCCATTTTTTTACATCATCCGGCAAATGTGCTGATAGCTTTTCGTAAACTGTTTTGTGATAATTATTTAACCAATTGCGCTCATCTTTAGTTAAAAGATTTACCTCCACAGGTTTTGTGTCAATAGGACAAAGGGTTACGGTTTCAAATTTTAAAAATTTTCCGTAATCATTTTCTTCATCAGGCATCACTAAAATCAGGTTTTCAATACGGATACCGTGCTTTCCGGCACGATAAAATGCAGGTTCGTCAGACAGGTACATACCTACTTCCAAAGTTTCTTCCTGTATGCCGGCATTTCGTGTACTGATTGATTGCGGACCTTCGTGCACATTAAGGAAAAAGCCGACACCGTGTCCGGTTCCGTGTCCGTAATTCATTCGGTTATCCCACAATGGTTTGCGTGCAATAGCATCAAGTTGAACGCCCTTGGTGCCATAAGGGAAAATACTCATCGCCAAATCAATGGTTCCTTTCAGAGCCAGAGTGAAATCGTGTTTTTCTTCTTTTGTGGGTGCTCCAAGGGCTACGGTTCGTGTAATATCGGTTGTTCCGTCCACATATTGTCCGCCTGAATCTACCAGATAAAAACTTTTGGGCTTTAGCTCTGTATTGCTTTCTTTGGTAGCACTGTAATGAGGCATGGCTGCATGCGCTCCGTAGGCAGAAATCACTCCGAAACTTTCACCAAAAAATCCTTCCTGTTCTTTGCGAAAGGCTAAAAGTTTTTCTCCTGCAGATATTTCCGTAATTTTTTCTCTTTCTATGTTTTTGTCAAGCCAATGCAAAAACTTTACCATTGCCACACCGTCTTTTACTTGTACTTTGCGGATATGTTCAATTTCTGTTTTATTTTTTGCGGATTTTAATACCGAGGCAATACTTATTTTATTAACAATATTACAATTTTCGGGTATTGATTTGTAAAGTGCGTAATTGGTTTTCGATAAATCGGCAATAATGGTTTTTTCACCTTGAATATTGCTTAAAAACGGATAAATTTCATCATAATTTTTAATGATAACTTCATCATCAACAAGTTTCTGTTTCAGCTCGCCGGAAAGTTTTTTATCATCCACAAACAAAAAAGTTTCGCTTTGCGAAATCAATGCAAAGCTTATAAACAGTGGGTTGTACATAATATCGCTTCCGCGCAGATTAAACAGCCAGGCAATATCATCCAGTGATGAAAATAAATGGTAATCGGCAGCTGTTTCGCGCATCTTTTCGCGTAAAACGGATATTTTTTCCAGACGCGATTTGCCTGCGTATTTAACATCGTGTTCAAATACTTCATTTCCGGAAACAGGGGGGCGGTCTGTCCAATGTTCGCTCACAAAGTCAAAATCAGGTTTTAAGTTGATTTTTTTTCTTTCAAATGTAGTTTGCATTTGTTTTGCTAACCCGTAAGAAAAGGTTTTTCCATCAAAACCAACATTGGCATTTTTAGGCAAGTTTTTATTTAACCATCCGATGTATTCGGGCGTGTGCGGAATTGTTAGCTTAACCAACTCTATGCCGCTGCCCTTTAACTGTTCAGCAGCCTGAATAAAATAACGTGAGTCAGTCCACAGCCCTGCAAAACCAGAAGTTATCACAATGGTGCCGGCTGAGCCTGAAAAGCCTGAAAACCATTTAATCGATTTCCAGTGAGCAGCTACATATTCACTCATGTGCGGGTCAGTCATTGGGATAATATATGCGTCTAAATTATTTTTATGCATATAATTACGCAGTTGAGTTAGAGGTAATGTATCTTTCATTATCATTTTTTTAATTTATCCGAAAAGTAAAGATATTTTCAGGATTTGCAAAACTTTAAAATACATTTCGAGAATGTATAAAATAAACCCTATTTTTACAGAAAAAATTATGAATTTGTATCAATTAAATATTACTTC
>JALWNR010000682.1 GCA_027083715.1 Bacteroidales bacterium | reverse complement strand
GATAATAAACACGATACAACAATCAAGTGCTAATGTGTTAATAATAAATATCTTAGACAATTTGCTAAATAGATTTTACGCTTTGTAAGGTTTAATTTACGATAAGTAAGTATTTTTTTGTAAATTAAACTTTACCTATAGCAAAATGCATTTAGCATAAAAAAACTCCCTAACGAACCTATAGGGAGCTTAACTAAAAACTTATTGTTCAAAGCCTTTTAAAAATTAACTTAATGTAAAGATTGAATGAACAAAAATTTACTTAAAATTAACATCACAAAGCTTTACATTTTGTTAAAAAATAGGCTTGTTGATCGGTAAATATTACAAGCTTTTGGATAAGGCTATTAATTCTGCAATATCTAAAACTTTTACTTTATCCTGTTTTTCTTTCATTTTTAAACCATCTTGTAACATAGTCATACAAAATGGGCAAGCAGTGGCAATATAATCGGGTTGAACATCCAAAGCTTGTTCCGTTCGTAATTCGTAAACTTCTTTATCGCCTTTTTCTGCTTCTTTAAACATTTGAGCACCTCCGGCACCACAACAAAGAGAACGTCCGCGATGTTGTTCCATTTCCACCAATTCAGCACTTAATTGCTGTAATACAAAACGAGGTTCATCAAATACTTCGTTTCCACGTCCTAAGTAGCAAGGATCGTGATAAGTAATACGCTTACCGGAAAATTCTTTATCCTCAATTTTTAGCTTGCCGGTTTTAATCAGCATATCAATAAATTCAGTATGATGAAATACTTCGTATTTCCCACCTAAATCAGGATATTCATTTTTCAGTGTATTGTACTCATGCGGATCACAAGTAATAATTTTTTTTACTTCGTAAGCGTTTAAAACTTCAATATTTTGCATGGCTTGCATCTGAAACAAAAATTCATTTCCTGCTCGCCTTGCCTGATCACCTGAATCGGTTTCTTCAACACCCAAAACGGCATAATTCACTTTGCAATGTTCCAAAATTTTTACAAAAGCACGCGTAATTTTTTTAGCTCGGTCATCATAACTTCCTGGAGAACCTACCCAAAATAAATATTCTGGCTTTTTGCCCTCTGCGGCTAAATCAGCCATTACAGGAACTTTTATTAGTCGTTTATTTGTATTTTCCATAATTCTACTCTTATGCTGATGAATGGTTAAATTATCAATCTATAAACCATTAAATTTTTTATTCATTTATATATAGCTCATTTGCCCAATTGTATCTATCTGCTGCCGGATATTGCCAAGGAGCACCGTTGTTTTCTATGTTGGTGCTCATTGCATTCAATGGCGAAGGTGCAGCAGACTCTTCCATAAAGACATATCTTCGTAATTCCATGATAATAGATACATGATCAATATTTACCGGACATTCATAAGTACATGCATTACAAGTTGTACAAGCCCAAATTTCTTCGGGCAAAATAAAATCGCCTAAAAGTGCTTTACCGTCATCATAATCTTTACCGTTTTTGCGTATATTTTTACCTACAATTTCCAAACGATCGCGGGTATCCATAACAATTTTTCTCGGCGAAAGCAATTTACCTGTTAAATTTGCCGGACAAACAGCCGTACAGCGACCACATTCCGTACAAGTATATGCATCCATCAGGCTTTTCCAAGTTAAATCACGTACATCTTTTGCTCCAAAAGTAGGGACTTCTTCTTCTGTTGCACCCGGGTCAGGAATTAAGCCCATAGCTATTTTTACTTCTTGTGTTACCGATTCCATGTTATATATATAGGTGCGCGGTTTCAGTTTTGAGTACCAAACATTCGGGAAAGCCAAAAATACATGAAAATGCTTGGAGTAAGGAATATAGTTTAAAAAAGCCAAAACACCTACAATATGAAACCACCATGCAAATCGTTCAATAAATATTAAATTACTTTCGGGCAATGAATTATAAAGTGGGATTAATAAACTGCTTATTAAAAATTTCCCGGTTGCATGATAATGCTCATTACCCATTGATTGCAATATTTGATCAGCTGCATTCATCGAAAGAAAAGCAAACATTAATAAAATCTCGGTAATCAAAATAATATTGGCATCCAAACGGGGCCAGCGAGTCATTTCCGGATTGTGAAAACGCTTAACTTTCAAAACATTCCTTCGGAAAAGGAAAACAATACATGCTGTAATCACAGCTATAGCAGCCATTTCAAGAAAATTAATCAATATATTGTAAAATGGCAAAAAACTAAATACACGGTGTGTTCCGGTGATACCATCGATTAGAATTTCCAACATTTCGATGTTTACAATTAAAAATCCTAAATACACCATAATGTGCAAAATCCCCGCAATGGGGCGTTTTGTCATTTTTGACTGTCCGATAGCAACTAAAAGCATTGTCTTCCAACGCTTGGACTTATTATCGGATATGTCAAAATCTCTGCCTAATTTTATGTTTTGAGCTATGACACGCACACTCATATAAAACATCACCACAGCAGCGATAAAAACTAGTATAAAAATCAGGTTAGCAATACTCATAAT
>JALWNR010000681.1 GCA_027083715.1 Bacteroidales bacterium | reverse complement strand
AATCAAAGGATAGCTTTGTATATTAAAAATTTACCTCATAAATACATTAAGCATTTTTCCGCAGCCAAACTTGCAAACAATAAAATTTTTATTGCTTTAGGAAAAACAGTTTATGAATTTAAAAATTTTGTTTTAAGCAAGCAGTATAAATTTAAGTCAAAAATATTTTGGATTCAAAAAGATTCAAAAGATAATCTCTGGATTGCTGATAAAGATGGAGGGGTTAAATGTTTTTTAAAAGGGAAAATTAAAAAAGAACCCGATATTTATTTTCTGAAAGATTATTTTATAGCTTCGGTTTTTGAAGACAACAGTGACGGATATTGGTTTGCCAGTTTGCACAATGGAGTATATTATCTGCCTGATTTAAATATTCGCTATTTTGATAAAAGCAATTACCTGTATCGGAATAATGTGAACACAGTGTATGCACAAAATGATTCGCTTTGGATTGGCTATCATGCTAATTACGTTAGTTTAATATCTAAAAATAAAGTACGGCATTTTAAAATAAATGATGATGTTAATTTAGAAATTTCATCACTATTAAACGATGCAAAAAATAACCGGTTACTTGTGGGTACACAAAATGGACTTTTTTTTATAAAAAATGGAAAATCCGGTCGATACCTTAATAGCAAACTTTCGGGCAAATATCCGAAAACACTTTCTACAAAGGATATTGCTGTTGATTGGAATAACGGCTTTTGGTTAGCAGGCAGATTAGGTTTTTATCATGTAAAAGATAGAAAAATCCTTTTTGATTCGTATTTAGAAAAAAACTTTAGTTTACGCAACAATGCCATTTATGTTGATGAGGACAACTCGGTGTGGTTAGGAAGCATTAAAGGACTTTGGCGTTTTAATAACAACTATCTGGAATATATGGGACACCAAAACCCGCTTCTATCCATTCGGGTTATGGATATAGTAAAATACCAAAATAAGCTTACCTTAGGAACAAAGGGAGGGGGAATAATTATTATCGAAAAAGATACTATTTTACAAATTAATACTGAAAAAGGACTTAATTCAAATACTGTTACCTCTTTAAGTGTTTCGGGCAAATATTTATGGGCAGGTACAAAAAAGGGATTAAGCAGAATTTTTATAAATGAAAAACATGATGTAATAATATCAAATTATACCAAAGCGCACGGCTTGCTTACTAACGAAATAAGGCAAGTATATGCCAGAGATTCATTTTTATATATTTCGTCAAATAAGGGCTTAATGCAATTAAATGTTAATCGCCTTAAAAAAGATACACTAAAAATACCCATATATTTTGAAGAAATACTGATTAATAATAATAGTGTTCCTTTACAAAAAGAATACAAGTTAAAATATAATCAAAACAATATTTTAATAAAGTTTGAAGCCATTTCATTTAATGCTGCTGATGAACTTAAGTTTAGATATATAATGTCTGGACTTGATTCTATTTGCTCATCAACTAAATCAAAAGAATTACGCTTTTCGTTTTTACCTCCCGGTAAATATACTTTTGAATTAACTGCTCGTAATAGAGATAATGTTTGGAATAAGCAATCGGAAAAAATCACCTTTATTATTGAAAAACCATTTTGGTTAACTAATTGGTTTAGAATATCCATTATTCTTTCCGTATTTATATTAATTTATTTATTTTTTAGATATAAAACCCAACAGATTCATAAAAAAAATGAAATGCAACGTGAGTTAAATATTTATATAAAACAAGCATTGGTTAATCACATGAATCCGCATTTTATGTTTAATTCACTGAGCCGAATTAATAACTTAATCTTAAATAATGATAAAGCCAAAGCCAGTGAATACCTTTCTAAGTTTTCGCGCTTAATGAGGGTTATTATTGAAAATTCAAAAAAGGAATACATCCCTATTTATGAAGAAATAAAATCAAACAGGATGTATATGGAAATTGAAGCAAGCCGAATGGAGCATGATTTGGATTATGAGTTTATCATAGATGATAAAATTGACCAATTCAACACAAAAGTACCAAGCCTTTTAATTCAACCATTTATTGAAAATGCCATTTGGTATGGTATTCAACCAATGAATAAAAAAGGAAAAATTATCATTCGCATTAGAAAAAAAGAAAAATATCTTAGTATTGAAATTCAGGACAACGGTATAGGCAGGAAAAAATCCATTGATATGATAAAAAACAATGAAGTATATAATAATCAATCAAAAGGAACAGAAATTAGCTTTAAAAGAATACGACTGTTAGAGCAAATTTTCGGACATAATACCAAAATTGAATATATTGACCTTAAAGAGCCTGAAAGTGGTACTATTGTAATTCTTAATTTACCTTTGCTTAAATAGTGTTTGCCTTTTAATTGCTCAATTTTTAATTCTAACTCTTTATGCTTACAAATCAATCAATATTACTTATGTTTTTTGGTTCTACTACCATTTTAGTGGGTAAAAAATCTTTGTTCAATTATTGATATATAAATTATGTATATTTTACATCTAATATTAATTAAATACAA
>JALWNR010000680.1 GCA_027083715.1 Bacteroidales bacterium | reverse complement strand
AAATTTGAATTTACCGTTGATAATACTGGCTTTTCCTTTAAAAATTTTACTGTCTTGCGAATGGTATTCAAAAGCTCCTTCTCCGTCATTATTAAGTGTTTTTATTAATTTAAACTTATCAAAAATACTTGGAAACACTACTCCGTTAAACTGATTATCCGTTTGCCCGCTTTGGTCTTGAATAACACCTTCAATAGTAATTTTGTCAAATGCTTTTAGTGTGTCTGTTTCCTGATTTGTTGTATTATTTTTTATTGACGTAGTAATAATTTTTTGTTGAGCATAGCTCAGTGGTAAAGCCGGATCGCCAAGAAGTGTGAAATTTCTTTTGTTAATTCCGGTACCTGATACATTTTTTGTGAGTCGCATAATATCACCCAAGCGGTATCTTTTACCGGTTGACGGATTTTTTTCAAATACATAATTGTAAAAATTTTTATTTAAAAAGAAATTTGGAGATGCATAAACTAAGCGTGTAGTTGAAAATAATGCAACAGCACCTCCTGTTTTGTTCAAAAATACATATTCACCGGCAGTGGTCATATTGTAATTGTCAAAACGGCTAAATTCGCAGGTTGCTGTCATAAAAACAAATAGCTT
This sequence comes from Bacteroidales bacterium, assembly GCA_027083715.1. Lineage (GTDB taxonomy): Bacteria > Bacteroidota > Bacteroidia > Bacteroidales > NBLH01 > NBLH01. The sequence goes on along the minus strand of JALWNR010000680.1, from coordinate 1,907 downwards.
GTATGGATTTACCCATTTATTAATTTGATCAACAGTGATAATTCGCTCTTCTGCCAGACCGCTTTCTCCTCCGTGTCCGGTATAGTTAATCAGCAAAATACCTCTGCTGATGTTATCGTCAATTGCTTTATTTACTTCCGGATAACGTTGTCCAAGCGATGAGCTTTCTTGCTTATAAGCATCTAAATATATTTTATCGATATTAAAGACCGGATAATTGTATCTTACTTTTTGGGTAAGTTGATCTGCTTGCCACATGTGTAATGCATTATCTTCATCATCAGCTATGAAGCAAATTTTGTTTCTCCAATCGCCCATAGATTGTATATCCAAATACATTTTTATTTTATCAACAGCAGTTTGAGCTTCTGCATTATTTTTTACGGGTAATCGTCCGATACCTATATCTACTAACCCCGATGATCCTCCTTCGTTGTCATCAAGTAAACCAAAAAAATCATCAGTAACAAAAGATTGTGTTGGGCTTAAAGAGTTTTCCGATTGATAAGTGGGTATAATATTAGTATTTCCTTGAAACTGATGCCGGTTATCATAAGAGCCATCTCCAAAAAGCAGTAAATATTTAGGTATTTCTTCATCGTTGTTTGCTCGATCATAAAGCATTTTTACAAAATTCCGAATAGCTGATACATCCGGTGCTCCTGAAGAAAACTCATTGTAAACTTGTCCGGTACTTAATAAATGAACAGTAAATCCATCCCTCTCTTCATGAAGTTTTTTTAATTGTTCGGCATAGCTCATAAATTCAGGCGGACTGATAATTACCATATCGCTTTTGTTAATTCCGTGCAAGTTTTGATTGGCTATTTTACCAACATCGTTCCCCTCAAATTCAGGATTTAAATAATCGCTTCCATCAAAAGCAATAAATCGGCGAAGACTATCTGTAGCCAATTTAAAGCGTACCGTATTTGAATTATAAGTTGTCTGTATTTTTTTCGGTTGGCTGTAATCACTAATGTCCCAAATTGTTACATCGCTCCCGGCATCTGATAGTATAAATTCACTGATTGCTCCAGTTTCTATAGATTTAATGCTTTGAAACGGCATTTGGCTTCCTGTAAATTTAAGTGCACGTTCTACATTAAGTGTAATATAATCTAACCATCCTTTTGCTGAGGCTGTACTTTTGTTGTAAACTATATTTACGGATAATTCATTACCTCCGTTTGAAATTGTGGTAAAACGTTCTTTTTTTTGAGAAGCATAAGTGGCAATATAATTATAGCTGACAGCAGGAAATACAGTTGAAAATGTACTGTTCTGGATATTAATTGTAAATGAACTTGAGATTGGAGAACGTGCCAGTAAAGAGGTGTTTAGTTTTATTTCACTTCCCGAGATCAAATTTGGGAACTCAAAATTAAATGAATATTCTGTTTGATAATCAAATAGTTCGTTTACCCAAAGCCTACCCGAAAGTAAAAGGTTTATTGAATCAATTTCATGATATGCAAAATCATTGAAGCTAGTAATTGTTTTTGTTGCAATTGCCGGTGATTGTGTTTCGGTTTTAATAGTGTTATCTTTTCCGCTGTTATAATTATCTGTTAAAAAGTAATATGCATAATCAGAATACAGATGCAGTTTTTGTGTAAATATTTTGTTAATACTGTCATATTCCCAATGAACAGGACCATGTGCGTAAAACAAAACTGCATTATTTTTTATTTGGATATTTATTTCTCTTAAGTCATCAGTCGGTACAATATTATTATAAAACGGAAGCATAGCTCCTCCATTTCCAAAAATACGCAAATTTTCAGGATTTTCTATGCCTGCATTTTTTAATTCTTCAAAGCTAATTTTATAAATACCACTCTTTTTTAGTTTTATTTTTATCCAATTCCCGGTAGCTAAAACTGAGTTTTCTGCATATATTTTTT
>JALWNR010000679.1 GCA_027083715.1 Bacteroidales bacterium | reverse complement strand
ATTAAAATTACTGCACCGTTTCAAGAACACTCTTAAATGACTTTAATTTACACTTTTTACAGCTCCCGAACCAGATATTTTTGCATCAATCAACGGGTTGCCTCTATAATACACATTTCCGCTTCCTGATAAAGACACATTCAACTCTTCTGTTGCATGAACATGACAATCTGCCGAACCGCTTATGGAGGTTTTTACTTTTTTTACCGTAAACCCGGCAGCATTTACGTCGCCCGAGCCAGATACAGAGGCTTTCAGACTGTTAGCAAGCTCAGTTCCGGCAAGGTTTATACTTCCTGAGCCGGCTATCGAAATTTTTACATACTCTGCTGATAATTCTTTTAATGAAATATTACCGCTTCCGGCAATTGAAAGAGCTAAATCATCAGTATTTACTTTTCCTTGTGTAGTAATACTTCCCGAACCGGCTAATACAAGCCTATTGATTTTTTTCATCGAAATATAAATTTTGATACTGCCTTTAAAACGCATATTGTTTCGGGAAGATTTGATTTCCAAATCACCATTTTTTACATTCACTTCAATCTTTTCTAAATTAGACGAGCTTGTTTCTATTCGCACACTTTGATTTGTACTTTGTGTTACATAAACATTTGCAGGAACGCCAATTGCCACTCCTGTAAATTCAGATAAATCGTTATAAGATCTTCCTTGTGCCTGTGCATTCATACCCCAAAATAAAAATGCACTCAATAAAATAAATAATCCTTTTTTCATAATATTACCGTTTTAAAATTATTATTATAGTATAAAGACGCATCTCAAATACAGGTGCTGCATTTTTTTGTTAAAATTTTCCAGCTAATCAGTATTTATACCGATACGCTTTTAATAATTGTATTACTTCATACCGATTGAACATTCAATATAGTACAATAAATTGTACTATTTTCATGTAACATCGGTATTACACAAGCTCTTAATACAAAACTAAAAGTCTATCGGCATAACTTGCTTACAAAATATTTAAGCGCAATAATTCATTAAAAAATGAAGGGTGAAGAGTGGGAAGTGAATTAATTTACTGAAAATCAGCACACTAATATTTAGCTCCGCTGTTTTGTAAATACCTGAATTTTAATACCTTATAAAAATTTAACGAACTATTGATACTCCCTATTTTATCAATAAAAAATTAAACGTAATTTCCTTGACTTAATCTACGCAAATAGTTCCATTTTCAACGCTCGCTATTATTTTACCGTTTTTTTCTAAAACAAAATTGGCACTGTCACCAATATTTAATTTAATGTAATTATTGCTCAGGTCTTTAATTACCGCGTCATTAGCATCAAATTCTTTATAAGCATGGTAAAAACTTAAATCGCCTATATCATATATCTCAGATTGGGTTAAAAATGTATCATCAGTGGGTATTTCATTAAAGTGAATTCCTATATCTATTTTGAAATATTTACCTGATAAAAATAATAAGGCATTTCTAATAATTACATGAAACATTTTAGCATCTTTAATTTCAGGAATACTCCAATATTCATCTTCTTTTATGTTCATATAACTATGTTCGGAAATAGCTTTTAAAGCAGAAAGAATGGCAATAAAATTTAATTTCCGTACATATTGTCGCTCTTTGTCGTTAAAAGGATCGTATTCACCCGATTCAATTAATATAGTACGCGTTCCCCATTTTTGCATATTATCACCCATAGAAGTTGGACCATATGCATCAAAATACCTGCCTATCTGTCCGGGTATTAATTTTTGCAACACTCTGTTTATAACACCTATAAGTTGCATTGAATTTTTTCGTTTTTCATCCACATCTTTTTCCAAATTAAATGCAGGAGCTAAAAAAGAAAGTGTTGCAGGCTTATTACTCGCTCCGGAAGTATAATAAGGGTTTTGATCGTGTAAGTTAAAAGCAAAATCGGGCTGTAAATCATCTCTGTATTTTTTTAAAATTTTAGTTTCAGGAGCAATCATACGTAAAGCGTCACGGTTTAAATCAATATTTAAACCATTTCTACGCTTAAAAACTTCTGCACCATCAGGGTTAAGCATTGGAATAAAGTATAATTCCAAATTATTTAATATATTTTCTACTTCTATACGTAATCTTTGCGGATTATTTAAAAAATTAAAAATATCAAACAAGGCTTGTGTTGCCGTAGGTTCATCGCCATGCATTTGAGACCATAACAACACTTTAATTTTGCCTTTACCGGCAGATAGAGCTTGAATAATTTTGCCTTCGGTTGAATGTCCTAAAACTTGAATTTTAAAAATCTTGTTTTTGCTTGCTTTTTCAATTAAGGGAAGAATATTTTGATGTTTGAAACGTCTGTTCTTTAAACTTGTTTCTTTGTATAAATCATATTTTTCATTTAATTCCTTTGCAAATTGTTCAATTTCTGTCATTTATTAGTATTTTTAAAAGATAATTTGTTATTTAATTTTATTTCCGGCAAGACTCGAACCCAATAGGCGCAAGTAAATATTTAATTAAAATAATATATTTATGGTCTGTAAT
>JALWNR010000678.1 GCA_027083715.1 Bacteroidales bacterium | reverse complement strand
GAACTATTGTTGTTAAACAGTATAAATATATTTTTGAACACTGGCTAAAAAATTATCTTTGCTTTTTTAAACTAAAATCTTGTCAAATTATTAATTCTAAAAAAGAATGAAAAAAACATTAATTTTAATTTTGGTAGCTTTTACAGCAGTTTCAACCTACGCACAAAAAGCAAAAAGGAAACATATTGTTAATTTATATTACAACCATTTGCCCTCTCATCCTTTAAGCCCGGATGCAAAAACATACAAAAGTATTGTAAATCAAACATCAACAAGGGTTAAAGTTCCAGAGTTCCAATTAAGTGAATATCTAGCCATAAAAGGTTTTTCAGAAGCTGAAACTGTTACCGATGCAGATGTAATCATGGAATTTACCCTATCGGCAGTAACAACAAGTGTTGATATTAAAACAAAAGTAACAGAAAAAAAGGTTGATGATAAAACAGTAAAAGAAACCCAATATTATTATTCTATTATATCAAAACCTTATGCAAGTTTCAGCATCAAAACCAAGCATGGAAAGATGCTTAAAGTCATGAAGTTTGACGGTGATAAATGGAAATATGAAACATCTTCGGATTTATTTGACACAAAGGATGCCGCATCAAAAGAATTTAACAAGAAAAAGAATGCTTTAATCAGCAATAATGAGAACTCAGCTGTTGAAGATATATTAAATTATATTAAATCGTTTTTAAATGACAATTACGGATATTATAGGGCTAATGAATTTGCTTCGATATATACGGGAAAAGGGAAAAAACATGATTATTCCAACTTAGATGAAGTTGCAGACAAATACAAATCGACACTTGAAGAATTTAGCAGCAAAGGTATTACAGAAAATTTCATAAATAGCTCCAATGAGTGTATTGATGCATGGAAAAAAGCTGTTGCGGAATATGAACCAAAGAATAAGAAGGCTAAAATTTCCGACAAAAATATTGAATATTTTTACAGAAATATCTCTACAGCTTATTTATATATGAATGACTTTGATAATGCGATAAAAACTATAAAAGAGCTGCAATCACTTGGTGTTGCAAAACACAAACAAGACTTAGAAATTCGATTAAAAACTGCTCAAGACCGAAAAATGAGGTATGAGCTAAATGAGAAGCGAAAACTTGAAGCAGAATAAAGACAAATTTTTAATGCACAAAAAAACCTGCATTTTACTTTTTAGGTAAAGTGCAGGCTTAATATTTTATCAAACAAATCAGCTATTTCAAATATTTTTGCAAAGTTTGACTTAGCTGTCCTCCCCGAAGGTTTACAGCAAGAATTTTACCATCTCCATCAATCAGGTAATTATAAGGGATACTACGAACGCCGTATAAAGAAACGACCTCAGAATCATATGCCTTTAAATCACTTACATGATAAGGCCAAATTAATCCGTCTTTTTCGATTGCTTTTTTCCAATTTTCAACATTTGAATCAAGCGATACGGAATAAATGGTAAAACCATTGGCATTTTTAAACGACTTATTCTTAAATTGATTATAGGTTTTTACCAGATTAGGGTTTTCAAAGCGACAAGGTGCAGCCAAAGAAGCCCAGAAATTAAGTAAAACCATTTTCCCTCGCAATGAAGATAGTTTATAGCTTGTGGAACGGTTAACCGAAAGTAGATTTATCTCAGGAGCAATATCTCCTATTTTGGGTGGTTGATTTAAATAGGTAGTTACATTGGTTATATTTTCACTTTCGGTAGTTACAAAACTTATTAAAAATATAATAAGCAAACCGGATGTTTTAACAAATACATTCATAATCAATTATTTATTATCAATACGTTCTATTTTTGCACCTAAGCTGTTCAAGCGCTTATCAATATTTTGATAACCACGATCAATTTGTTCAATATTATGAATTACACTTGTACCTTCTGCCGACATAGCTGCAATTAGTAAAGCTACACCTGCTCTTATATCCGGAGAGGTCATTGTAGTAGCTCTTAGTGTAAATTTTCTGTCCAGACCGATTACTGTAGCTCGATGCGGGTCACAAAGAATGATTTGCGCACCCATGTCTATCAGCTTATCAACAAAAAACAAGCGACTTTCAAACATTTTTTGATGAATCAACACGCTTCCTTTTGCCTGAGTAGCCACCACCAGAAATATACTTAACAAATCCGGTGTTAATCCGGGCCAAGGTGCATCGGCAATCGTCATTATTGAGCCATCAATAAATGTATCAATCATATAATGGTCATGCACGCCTATATAAATATCATCTTTCCTGTTTTCTACTCTTATACCTAAACGTTGAAATGCTTCGGGTATTATACCAAGCTGATTATAATTTACATTTTTAATAGTAATTTCTGATTTTGTCATGGCTGCCATACCAATAAAACTGCCAATTTCGATCATATCGGGTAAAATGGTATGTTCACAGCCGCTAAGTTCACCTACTCCTTTAATAGTAAGTAAATTTGAGCCTATCCCGCTTATTTTTGCTCCCATATTGTTCAGCATCAAACAAAGTTGTTGTACATAAGGCTCGCAGGCAGCATTATAAATGGTCGTGATACCTTCGGCAAGGCTTGCTGCCATAACCAGATTAGCTGTTCCTGTAACCGAAGCTTCATCAAGCAACATATAAGTTCCTTTAAGCTTTTCGGCACTAAGTTGATAGGCATTTTTTTTAGGAATGTATTTAAAATCAGCCCCCATTTTCCGGAAACCGGTAAGGTGAGTATCAATTCGTCTGCGCCCGATTTTATCTCCTCCCGGCTTAGGAACAAATGCCTTTCCAAAGCGCGCCAATAATGGGCCTATAATCATCACTGAACCTCTGATACCTGAGCCTCCTGCTCTAAATTCTTCTGAATTTAAATATTCCAAATCAACTTTTTCTGCCTGAAATGTGTAATCATTCTCATTATGGCGTTCAACCAAAACACCACAGCCTTTAATAATCCCAATAAGGTTTTGGACATCTTTAATATCGGGAATGTTATTAATACGAACAGCTTGGTCGGTCAATAAACAAGCACAAATTACTTGTAAAGCTTCATTTTTTGCACCTTGCGGTACAATTTCACCCTTTAAAACAGTTCCACCTTCGATACGAAAAGAACTCATACAAAAAAATTAAAATATTCAGTGTGCAAATAAAAATACCAATTTTCTACTTTACTTTCTCTTATCTTTTTTCTTTTTGCGGCGCATACCAATTAAATCTCTGGCTTCACTAAGTTTGGCATCTTTTTCAACCTCTAATTTACCATTCGAAATTTCTTTTAAGGTATCAAAAATTACCTTATCCTCAACAGCATCACGATTCCATAATAAATATGATTTTTTCATATGGTTGGTAATTATTTTCACCAATTCAGCTTTTTCTTCTTCATTATCAAGTTCAGTAGCTGCACGTACCAATTTCTCCATAATCCTGCCTAAATAACGATATTTAAGGGTTCCGGTAGTATATTCTATCCTTTTGGGCTTTTCTTCAAAAGTTTCTCTTGTGGGGGTTGGATACGGAGAATCAATATCCAATTTAAAGTCAGACATTAACATTAGCTGATCCCATAATTTATGTTTAAAATCGTTAATATCTCTCAAATGTGGGTTCATGCGCCCCATTATATTAATAATTTCTTGTGCTGCTTTATTTCGTTCTTCTCTGTCTTCAATGGTAATAATATGCTCTACCATTTTTTGTATATTTCTGCCATATTCAGGCAAAATTAAATGATTTCTTCCGGTACTGTATTCCATCTTAATTAATTTAAATAATTCTTATTAATTTTTGTTCAATATCTTTTTTTAGTTAGATGACAATATTTTTAGTTTCGCAAATTTCAATAATAATTGTTTTTTACCTCCTGTTTCAAATTCTATAGTTGCTTTTGTATTCGGGAAAGTGCCTTCAACAGCAATTACTCTACCCTTTCCAAATCGCTGATGTTCCACCAAGGCTCCTTCCTTTAGTTTGTCAAGATTTTTGCTATTAGTAAAAGCAGGAGGTTCTTGTTCAGTATTTTTAACTTTCGTGAGTTTCTTATTAAGGCTTGCCTGTTTTGTAAAGGATTTTTTTGTAAAGTTAATTTTATTTTCCTGATTATCAATAGAATTTTTTCGTTTTTTTGAAAAATTTCTCATACTCAAAAGCGGACTTTCCATTTCTATAAACTCAGGATTTATGTCTCTGATAAAACGGCTGGGCACACAATTATCCAGTTGTCCCCATCGATAGCGTGTTTTTGCGTAAGAAATAAATAACTGATTTTCTGCACGTGTAATTGCCACATAAAATAACCTTCGCTCTTCTTCCAACTCAGAAACATTAGTCGATGTAAATTTTGAAGGAAAAAGTTCTTCCTCTAATCCTGCCAGAAAAACATTTTTAAATTCCAATCCTTTGGCAGAATGAATAGTCATCAGGTTTACTTTATCGTTGTCCTGATCTTTATTATTGTCCTCATTGGTCAGTAAAGAAACATTTTGAATATAATCCACAAGATTTGGTTTCAAGCCTTCATCACTTTCTGTACTGGTAAATTCTTTAATTCCGTTCAAAAGCTCCTGAATGTTTTCATACCTACTGATTCCCTCAGGGGTTTTATCATTATGCAACTCTTTTAAAATACCTGATTGAACAGCTATCTGACGGGCAGTTTCGTAGGCTTCGCCTGTATCCATTACAATACGGAAACTGCTTATCATACGCATAAACTCCTGAATTTTATTTACAACAGCTTTAGTTAAACCGATATTTACTTCGCTCAATTTTGAAGCAGCCTGCCAGACACTAAAATTCATTTGGTTCGCAAAATCAAGAACTTTGGCAAGGCTCGTATTGCCAATTCCCCTTTTTGGATAATTTATTATGCGCTTAAATGCCTCATCATCCAACGGATTGATAATCAACCGAAAATAAGCCAATAAGTCTTTTACTTCTTTACGTTGATAAAAGGATAGACCACCGTAAATTCGATAAGGTATATTTTTTTTGCGCAATGCCTCTTCTAAAATTCTTGATTGAGCATTGGTACGGTAGAGTACAGCAAAATCACTGTATTTATCATGCTTACTGTAATGGATGTCGTTGATCATATTTGCAATAAGCAATCCTTCTTCATGATCAGTAAACGCTTCAAGAACTTTAATTTTATTACCCGATTCTTTTTCCGAAAAAACATTTTTCTGTATCTGGTTTTTATTTTTTTTAATTACACTGTTTGCCGCATTAACAATATTTTTTGTAGAGCGGTAATTTTGTTCCAGCTTAAAAAGTCTAAAACCAGGATAATCTTTTTTAAAGTTTAGAATATTTTCAATACGTGCCCCCCTGAAAGCATAAATACTTTGGGCATCATCGCCTACAACACATAAATTATGGTGTGCATCCGCCAATTTTTTTATAATCAGATATTGCGAAAAATTTGTATCCTGATACTCATCAACCAAAATATATTTGAATTTATCCTGATATTTTTTCAGCACATCAGGATATTGATCAAACAATATGTTGGTTTTCAGCAGCAAATCGTCAAAATCCATTGCACCCGCATTTTTGCATCGCCGCTCATAAATTTCATAAATACGGTAAATTTCCGGTTTACGACTATGCTTATCACTTTCTCTGATTTGAAAATTACCTGCATACATTTTTGCGGTAAGCAAATTATTTTTCGCATTAGATATTCTTCCTAAAACTTCGTTAGCTTTATATATTTGAGGGTCGAGATGCAACTCTTTACATATTGTTTTAATCAGGTTTTTCGAATCCTGCGTATCATAAATCGAGAAACTCGATGGATAACCAATAAAATCAGCCTCAAAACGTAATATTTTAGCAAAAAGAGAATGAAAAGTTCCCATCCAAAGATAACGTGCTGTTTTTTCACCCACCATTTTTGCAATCCGGTCTTTCATTTCACGGGCAGCTTTATTGGTAAAAGTTAACGCAAGTATATTTGCCGGATGTTTCCCAAGATTAAGCATATGAGCAATACGATAGGTAAGTACTCTGGTTTTTCCGGATCCTGCACCGGCAATTACCAAAGAAGCACCATCTATTGATTCAACTGCTTGTCTTTGTATTTCGTTTAATTCGTTAAGGTATGAATACACTTTGCGCAATTATTTTCGTGGGTAATTTTTAAAGTAAAAAAATGTAGATTTTGTGCAAAGATAATGGCATACACGAAATAGGCAAAATAAATTTACTTAATTAAAAGAATAATTTTATTTTTACGCTGTTAAATACTATTAATTTAAGAAGAACTGTGTCCGTAAAAAAACATTATAACAGAGTTTTTATATTACTGGGTCTGTTTTCAGCACTTTTCATATCAATTCCTGAAATGCTGAACGGACAATCTATTGAAAGAATTCAACAACTCCGGAAGAGTTTGGGTACAGTATCGTCAGACACGGGTAAAGTAAATCTGTACAATGAAATCAGCCTTGAATACATTAAGAGTAATACAGATTCTTTTTTTCAGTACAACAAAAAAGCCTTTGAACTTTCAAGAAAAAAAGCAAATAAAAGAGGTATAGCAGAAGCATATTTAAACTTATCAGAACATTATTTCTATCTAGACAGCTTTAAAACAGCTTTAAAATACTTTAAAATATCCGCTGAAAAATTCAATGAGTTTAAAGATACAATTAAATTAATTGATGTTTATTATTCACTGGGAAACACCTACTATTTTCTGGCAGATTACGATTCGGCACAATACTGTTTTCAGCAGTCCTATGATTATGCGACTAACATAAGAGACACTGTCAGTATGGCAAAATCAATAAAACAAGTGGGTAAAATGCAGTGGGTAAAAGGAGATTTGGCTGAATCGTTAAGAAGCTATAATACTGCATTACCTCTGGCAAGAGCTTTCAATAACACAGCGCTTATCTGCGTACTATATAACAATATAGGAATTATTTATTATGGTGTAGGAGATTACGGAAAAGCATTAGAATATTATTATGAAGCTCTTTCGTTGAGGGATACGCTTAATGACATAAAAGGCAAAAGTCTTACACTAAATAATATAGGAATGGTTTTTTCTGAATGGGGAAAACATGAGGAAGCTTTTAAGTACTATAGTCATGCGGCATCACTTAGTGACAGTGTTTCTTATCTTGGAGGGAAAGCATACTCGTACTACAATATTGGGAGTCACTATCTTAACTCAATGAACCTAGATTCGGCAGCTGTAAATTTTAAACGTGCACTAGCTACTTATTTGCAAGATAATAATGATATAATAGGGATGTATATTTGCTATGCAAAACTAGGCAAGATTTATCATGAAAAAAATGAGCTGGATACCGCCTTACTATATTACACACAGGCACTGGAAGTTGCAGAGCAGATGAAAGGGCGGGACGACAGAGCAGGTGCAAACTACTATCTCGGAAACCTTTATTTAACAAAAGGTGATATAAAAAAAGCATTGGAGTATGCTTTAGAAAGTGCCCGGATTTTACAAAAAACCGATTACAAAAAAATGAAACAACTCAATTACGGTTTGTTATCTGATATATATAGAATTAAGAAGAAGTACAAAAAAGCGTTAGAATATAATATCTTATCAAATCAGTATAAAGACAGCATTTTTAATGAAGAAAAGACCCGGCAGATTACAAAAATGGAAGTTTTATACAGAATTGAACAAAAAGATAAAGAAAACGAATTCCTAAAAAAGGAACAAGAAAGACAGAAAGCAAAATTAGCAGCTGACAGACTGACAATAAGACTACAAAACATATTAGTAGGAGTGGTTTCTTTGTTATTAATACTACTTGTAGGCTTTACCTATGTATTTTACAAAGAAAAACTAAAACTAAAAGAAGCAAACAATACAAAAAACAAACTATTTTCAATCATCAGCCACGACTTAAGAGGACCCTTAGGTAATTTTAAAGGTTTAATTGATTTGCTCTTACTTGACTTTGCAAATAATGACCGTGAAAAAATGAATTCCTTACTTAAAATGATGCAAAAAACAGCAGGTCTAAATTATGATTTATTGGAAAATCTTTTAAGTTGGTCAAGAACAGAAAGTCAAAGACTTGATTTTCAACCGGAAAAAATCAATCTTTATCCAATAGTAAACTCAATTTTCGAGCATTATGATTACAGTGCATTAACCAAATCTGTCAAATTAATAAACAAAATCGATGAGCAACTATGTATATACGCTGATGAATACATGATTAATACGATTTTAAGAAATTTAATTTCAAATGCTCTTAAGTTTACAAATACTAACGGTAAAATAATTGTTAGTAGCAAAACAAAAGATAATTTTATTGAAATTACCGTTGAAGATAATGGAATTGGTATGTCTCCGGAAATTGCAGAAAAGATTTTTGTTAAAGAAAAATTTTTTACAACCAGAGGAACAGCAAAAGAAAAAGGTACAGGATTAGGCTTAAAACTTTGTAAAGAGTTTGTTAAAATACACAATGGAGAGATTGTTGTAAACAGCAAACTAAATAAAGGCACAAAAATTAGTTTTACAATATCTAAATGTGATAATTGATAATTTAATAAAAAACTGCTTTTAACCAAATAGTCGGAATTTATTATGATAAGAAAAATTTTTTTTACACTTATTTCGATACTTTATATAAATAGTATCCTATTTGCTCAATTTGAAGTAAACATCATTGCACCTGTAAATACAAATGTTTGCCAAGATACGGTTATTTTTATAGCAAGTGCAACAAATGGAGGTGTTGCTGTTACAGGAGTTACATACATATGGAATTTTGATGATGGAACAAAAATTAGCGGAACTGATCTTGATACGGTAAAACATATTTTTATTAGAGGTGGTGGATATATTGTGCGTGTTGATGCCGAAAAAGCATCCGACAAAGATTACGCATTACAAAAAATACAGGTTTCTTTAACGGCTAATTTTGAAGGAACCAAAGCCGATGAACAAGAAGCCATGTGTTTAGGACAAACATCTGGTTTAAAAGGCATTGCAAGTCCGGTTACATGGAAATATAAAGAAGATGAAAATATAGAACAAAATCCAGTACTAATTGACGACACCAAAACCTATACATCAGTTTTCGATTATAGAATTTTCAATAAAACAGATATTATTGTTAGTTCCACAGATTTTGATACTATTGGTATTAAATTGGAACACAGCAATTTGTCGAATCTGAAAATTGAATTATTATGTCCAAATAGCAATTCAATTATTTTAAAAGATTTTGGCGGAGAGAATAAATATTTTGGCATACCGGACAACAGCGTTGCTTACTGGTACTACTGGACAAATAGTCCTGATAACGGGACTATAAATACCATAAACCCAACAGGGGTATCCATGCCCGAAGGAAGCTATACTTCTGAACAGCCCTTTACAAACCTTACAGGATGCCCCTTAAACGGAGAATGGACTATTAAAATCACTGATAATATAAATCCCGATTCCGGTTATGTTTATACCACTCGTTTGAAATTTAGCGATGCCATATTACCACCGCAATGGACATTTACAAATACATACTCAAAATATGTTTGGTCAGGTCCCGGAGTTTCAAATACTTTACCCGATGGCTCAGCTAGTGCAACTCCTACGACAAAAGGAGGCTCAGAATATAAATTTAATGTTACCGACAATTTTTCATGTGCACAAGATACCAGTATATTTTTGCAAGTAACACCCGCTAGTTTTACTGCCAACCCCACCGAGGGTCCTTTTGAATTGGAAGTAAATTTTCAAAATACCACTTCTTGGGCTAAGGATTATCTTTGGGATTTCGGCGATGGAACAGATAAATCGACCGAAGAAAATCCCACACACACTTATACATACCCTGCCGGAAGATATAAAGTCTTATTTACAGCAACTGCCAGTGATGGATGTTATGATACAGATACAATTACCATTGATGTTACAATTCCAGAAGCTGTTTTTAATGAACCACCTAATGTGTTTAGTCCAAACGGCGATGGCTTTAACGATTTTTTTTATCTGGATATAGAACATTTTGCATCTTTCGAAGGCTGGATTTATTCGCGTTGGGGAAAACTTGTAAAAAAATGGAACAACATTGACGATGCTAAAACAGGTTGGGATGGTAAAATTCAGGATTCTAACAGGTATGCAGCTCCCGGTGTCTATTATTTTTATATTAAAGCTGTTGATTATCATGGACAGGAAGTTTTCAAAAAAGGCTCTATTCAATTGTTCAGGTAAAATATATTTTCTGGATTAACGGAAAAGAGACTCATTTAAACCTGAAAGAACAACTACTATATTTGTGGATACATTAGTAGAAAACGAGTATTTTTTAAGTATGAATAATAAAATTACTAGTGTCAAGTGTATTCTGCGGTGTAAGTTGCAGAAAATTTTGTTGAGAGCAAGGCAAAATATTTAAAACTTGGTATGGTAGAACATGTTTGACACGACACTAATGATATAGATACAGAAAAAGAAACGGTATAGGTTTGAAAAATTATATGAATAAATAATTGTGCTGAGTTATAAAAAAACAGTATAAATTACCCGTTTCATATGTTTACTTTTTAATTATTTCTAAGGTCACATAGCCTGTTCCGCTACTGCGGAAGAACCGCATGATGTAAAATAATCATTACTTTGTGTATTTAATAATTATTCGCAAGCTCATGAGATCACTTCGTTAAGTTATTTTAATCATGCTTGTTTCATGGTATTAGATATTTATCAGGTAAAATATTTAAATTTTTAAAAAAAGATACTGTTATTATCTTATT
>JALWNR010000677.1 GCA_027083715.1 Bacteroidales bacterium | reverse complement strand
TTTAATACTAAACGCAAAATTGTATAATTTTAATTTAGAGAGTGCCTTATCGGTTTTCTCTATAATTTCATCGGCTTGTTCTTTGGTAATAATCAAGGGCGGAAGCATCTGTACATTGTGTTTGTTGTTATTGGCATACAAAGCCCACATTCCGCTTTCATAAGCAGCCTTAGTAAACAACAAGGAATATTTTTCTTCGGTAAAGCACAAACCAATCATCATGCCCAACCGATTAAAGCCGGTTAGGTATTTGGGATATTTCTTTTGCAAAGCAGTAAAGCCTTCTGCTAATTGTGCGCCAATTTTTTTCACATACGCTAAAAATTCAGGTTGCGATGATATTTCCAATACTTTCATAGCCACCGGAACACCCACTTCTGCACCGCCAAAAGTACTCACATGAATAAACGGATTTTTCTTAAAAAACTCCTCGTAAGGTTTTCTGAATACCGTTGCCGACATCGGATAAATACCTCCCGATAAGCCTTTGCCAATCACGACAATATCAGGAATAATATCATAATGCTCAAAAGCCCAAAGTTTTCCGGTACGTCCCAAACCACTTTGCACTTCATCTAAAATTAGCAAACTGCCGTTTTCATCACAAATACGACGAACTTCTTGTAAATATTTTTTTTTCGGTACCACAATGCCCAAAGTTGCCGGAATGGTTTCCAATAGTACCGCAGCAGTATTCGGATAAATTTTCATTTTCAAGGTTTCAATATCGCCAAAAGGCACCTGTGTAAAACCGGGCGCCAGCTTGCCGAACGGCCTGCGATATTCGGCATCACCGGTCGCCAAAGCCAAGCCTGTATGTCCATGATAACCACCCGCAACACTGATAATATCGTTTCGTTTGGTAACGGCACGCGCCAGTTTAATTGCCAAATCAATGGCTTCGCCACCACCAACGCCAAAAACCGTGTAATCCAAATCTCCGGGCATTAATCCGGCAAGTTTTTTTGCCAGTTCGGCACGCTGTTTACTGATAAAATGATGATTACCAATGTCCAAATCTTCCAAAGCATCTTTCATGGCAGCCACAATTTCCGGATTTTTATGTCCCAAATTAAAAACACCGCCGTTTGAATGGCAATTAATCAGCTTTTTATTGCCGGTAATATCCCAAATATAAGCACCTTCGCGCTTGCCTATGATAAATTCCATGCCATAATCCTTGAAAGTTTTTGCTTTGCCCGATGATACATGAGCTGCAAAATCTTTAATTATCTGTTTTTTTTCTGCTTTTGTTGCCATAATTTATCTAACCGTATAAGACATCAGCCAGTAAGCTGACAAGTAATAAGTGCATATTAGAATAGCTTTGTTATAAACTTTTCATTTCATAAACTTTTAGCAGTTTCCTCTAAATCATTCACTAACTTTATCATTTGCTCTTTTGCACTGCGCAATGTAGCGGGAATTTCTTCCTCGCTTTTGGCTAATGGAAATATTCTTTCAATATTTAATTGCTTTTGTAAATCCTCATCTCCGTCAAAATATCCACAAATTGCCCACAGCCTTTTATTGTGCTTTTGTACCAGTTCGGCAACTTTTGCTAACAGTTTACCGTTTAAAGTTTGCACATCAATTCTGCCTTCACCAGAAACAATAATGTCTGCCTCCTTAATTTTATTTTCCAAACCAATGAGTGGGAAAATCACATTTGTAGCCGGAATAATTTCTGCATTAAAAATTGCCGCCAAACCACCTGCAACACCTCCGGCAGCCCCGCTTCCCTCAATTTGCTGAACATCAACTCCATATTTCCAATGAAAAACATTGGCTATATGCCTTAAAGCTTCATCAAGAAATAAAATTTGAGAATTGTTTGCGCCTTTTTGAGCTGCATAAGTGTACGCTGCACCTTTTTTCCCGTAAAAAGGATTATCCACATCCACAGCTACCCTAATTTTTGCATCATATTTTGATAGCAAAGAATGCGAGCGGTCTATCTTTAAAATTCGTGTCAAGTTTTTTGCCAAAGGACGCACAACTTCTCCCATTCCATCGTAAAAACGCACACCCAAAGCTGCTGCAATTCCTGTTCCCGCATCGTTGGTGGCACTTCCGCCTACAAACAGCATAACTTTTTTCGCTCCTCTTTGCAACGCATCAGCTATTAATTGACCTGTTCCGTAACTGCTTGCATTCATCACATGAGGCTTTTGCAATAAACTTAAACCCGAAGCAAGTGCCATTTCCACATAAGCTGTTTTCGTTTCGTTATCAAGCAAGTAATAAGCTGTAACATCTTCAAATAAAGGATTAGAAACAGGCAAACTGATTTTTTCAAGACTCTTAATTGCCCCAACTGCCTGCAACGAACCTTCGCCACCATCAGCCAAAGGAACAGCCGAAATATCCAAACCTTTTATTTCTGAAAGAAATAAACCACATATTTCAACAGCACTTAAAGAGCCTTTAAAACTATCGGGAGCAATTAAAATTTTCATTGTAGTTTTAACTTTGTTCAAAGTTAAAAATAATTCAACACTTGTAACATATAAGAT
>JALWNR010000676.1 GCA_027083715.1 Bacteroidales bacterium | reverse complement strand
TAATAATATACTTCTAAAACTAAAAAGTGATGAAATTATACAAGTCTTTTGATGAGATTTATAATCAACAGGCAGATATTGTGAATTTTTTTGAAGCAAAAACTGATTTTCTTGCTCATACGCATCCACAAAAAGATTTTGAAACATTGCATCAGCATATTATTGAAGTTACAAAATACTTTTTGAATCTGATAAATATTCATCAACTTGAACCAATTATCGACAAAATAATTTGGGAAACTACTTTAAACAGCCCCAAAAGCGGAAATTTTATAAAAGAATTATTTTTTTCATCAATCGTTTTTCATGATTTCGGAAAAACAAATCCCAATTTTCAGTCTGAAAGAATGAAAAATAAGTTGTTTAGGATTGATAAAAAACTCAAAATAGCTTCGGAACATTCTTTTTTGAGTGCCTATTTTTTCATTAATTTTTGTGTGGATAGAATTTCACAAGAAAAAAGAACAAATCAGGAACGAATTTTATCTTATTTTTTTACTTTTTTATTCTCTATACCAATCATTAAACATCATTCCGGTTATTTGGAGAAAGATTATAATTTTTCGGAAGAAAGAATTGAAAGCATCCATTTTATAACTGAAATGTTAAATTTTAAAATAAGCAAGGAGCAAGTAAGAAAACTATTGGATTATGAAAAATCGGATACTAACAAAAACTTAAGAACGACCTTTGATAGTATAGTATCTGAAAACTTCGATTTTTTCCCGATTTTTACATTGCTCAAACTTAACTATTCGTTGCTAACGGCTTCTGATTATCTCGCAACCTCGGAATATATGAACGGTTTAAAACTAAAAAGCCCACAAGATTTCGGCTTACTTACCAATGATTTTAAAACGGAATTAATTGAGAATTTCGATAATAATGATGCAAAAAAATATAATGGAGAGTTAATACGCAATTGGCAATATTATTATAACGAAAACGAAGAAAATTACAGAGTAAAAAATAATCCTAATCTGAATTTTCTGCGTCAAAAAATGGGTACCGAAGTTCTACATAATATCGAAAAGAACAAAAATGAAAAGGTATTTTACATAGAAGCACCCACCGGCGGCGGTAAAACCAATATGTCGATGCTTGCTCTTAGAAAAATGTTTGAACTGCATCCTGAAATAAACAAAGTTTTTTATGTATTTCCGTTTACCACATTAATTACCCAAACGGCAAAAGCCATAAAAGAAACTTTTGGTTTAAGCGATTCTGATGTTGCACAAATCCATTCAAAATCGGGATTTCAACAAAAGGATTACGGCAACGAAACAGATGCAAAATACGGAAAAGAAAAACGCAACCAAATTGATAATTTGTTTGTAAATTATCCTTTTACTTTGCTCACACACATTAAGTTTTTTGATATTCTGAAATCAAACAAAAAAGACACCAACTATTTATTGCACCGCTTAGCTAACTCTGTAGTAATTATTGATGAATTACAAGCATACAACCCAAGCGAATGGGACAAAATAAAATATTTTATTGCTCAATATGCCGAATTGTTTAATATCCGATTTGTAATAATGTCGGCTACTTTGCCTAAAATTGACGAAATTAAACTTTCGAATTACAGTCCTAAACCATTTATTCCTTTAATTCCCAATGCAAAAAGGTATTTACAAAACCCAAATTTTGCAGGACGCGTGGAAATTAAAACCGATTTACTGTCAAAAAAGATTGAATTAAACGAATTAGCAGATTTTTTGTTTCAAAAATCAAAACACTATTCCGAAAACAGGACAGATAAATTCAAAGGAAGTGTTTACACTATTATTGAGTTTATTTTTAAGAAGTCGGCAAGCGAGTTTTATAATATTGTGGCAGAAAAAAATGATTTTTTCGATGAAATTTTTGTATTGTCGGGAACTATTCTCGAACCGCGCAGAAAATATATTATTGAATATTTGAAAGACGAAGAAAACCGAAAAAAGAAAATTTTGCTTATAAGTACCCAAGTGGTAGAAGCAGGTGTAGATATTGATATGGATTTAGGATTTAAACAACAATCGCTTATTGACAGCGATGAACAACTGGCAGGCAGAATTAACCGAAATGTGAATAAGCAAAATTGTGAGTTGTATTTATTTAATCAGAAAAATGTTACGGCAAAATCAATTTATGGTAAAGATTTGCGTTATGCGGCAACACAAAAATTAAGTCCTGATTTTGTCAAAAATATTTTAACAAAAAAAGAATTTGAGAAACTTTACGGTAAAGTTTTTGAAGAAATTGAAAAAACAAATAAATCAGCATACAAAAAAGGATTAAAAGATTATTTAGAAAATTTTAAAAGAATTGATTTTAAAGGTATTCATCAGGATTTTAAATTAATCGACAGCCAAAATGTAAGTCTATTTGTCCCTTTAGATATTGACATCAAATGTTATAAAGGCGAGAATAACTTTTCGGATAATGAGATTGATTTTATAAAAAGATATAATTGCCTAACTGATGACAACAAAGTCTCGGGTGAAGATATTTGGAATTTATACGTTTCTTTTATAGA
>JALWNR010000675.1:1025-10785 GCA_027083715.1 Bacteroidales bacterium | reverse complement strand
TAATAATTGGGATGTATCTTCAGTCACAAACATTAATAATATGGTCTATAATACAAAAAAATTTAATAAACACACACATAACTCGCACACAAAGAGTGTAGAAAATATGATCTGTATGGTCGCCCATAAAACTAAATAAAAACACTACAGTTATTTAAAATGAATTATTTAACAAAAATTATAAATTGATTATTAAGCTGTATTAAACTGTAGCAAATGAAATTTAGTAGTAAAATAAATGTTTACCTGCAAAAACTGATTGGAAATAAACAACATTACTCTTTACGTCATAGAATACTAAACATCAGCATATTAGCTGCTATACTTTTAAAAGTATTATCTTTATCTGTTGATGTATTTTTGGATATTCAATGGCAAGCTATTCTATTTTCGGGTTTTGCCTTAGTTTACTTTATTATATTTTATTTTATAGCCTATTACAGTAAAAATTACAACAAGGTAATCCTATTTTTGGTAGCCGGCGTCTTTATTTTATTGTCGCCCATATCTTGGTTTGTTAACGAAGGAAGTTCCGGAAATACAATTTATTCAATTTTTATTGCTATTGTAGCTACTTATACCTTAACGGAGGGTAAGATGCGCATAAAACTAATGCTGCTTTCAGGTATTAGTATATTGACAATTATAGCATTAGAATATTATTTTCCTGAATATATAATAAATTACACAACAAGAACAGACAAATACTTGGAAATTGGAATATTTTCAGTAGTAACTATTTTAATATTAGTATTTTATTTAAATGTGTATTATAATGAATACAAGCAAACCGTAAAAAAATTAAAAGAAAGCAATCAACAATTATTAATTGCACAGGAAGAAAGCAAAAAACAACAAAAAAGAATTCATGAACAAAATATCGAATTAAGTAAAAAAGCAAGTGCTCTAAAAAAGGCCAATGAAACAAAAGACCGTTTTTATACCATAATTGCTCATGATTTAAAAAGTCCGTTTAATACAATTATCGGTTTTTCCGATTTGATTAAAGAAGCGGCAGTAAGTAATAATTACGAACGTATAAAAAAATACAGTAAATTTCTTACAGAAAGTAGTGAGCAGGCTTATAAATTATTGCTAAATTTACTGGAATGGTCAAGAGTTCAAACCATGAGTATTGAATACCGACCAGAAAGTATTGATTTAAAAAAACTGATTGAAGAGCAAATTAACGTATATAAATACACGGCAATAGCAAAAAATAATAGTATAGAAACAGTACTGGAAAACTGTTTTGTTTTTGCCGATAAAAACATGTTGGAAACCATTATTAGAAACCTTATCTCTAATGCCATAAAATATACAGAAAACGGTAAAATAAGGATAAAAAGTTGTTATCAAGAGGATGCTTGCTTAATAAAAATTGAAGATACAGGATTAGGAATTGACTCGAAACTTTTAAAATATATTTTTAACTCTCCTAAAACAATCCCTGGTACAAAAGGTGAAAAAGGAAGCGGAATTGGTTTAAAATTATGCAAAGAGTTTGTAGAAACTAATAAAGGCAGGCTTGAAGTAATATCACAGCCGGGAAAAGGAAGTACTTTTAGTTTCACACTTCCGGTGTTAGTAAAAGAAAATCAAAATGTTTCGTAAACAATTATTAAAAAAATCATTAAAGAACATAAGGCTACCGATATTTCTTTTATTGGTTCTTGTTGAGCAATCAGTTTATACACAAGAAAAAACGTTTAATAGAAAAAGTAATCAGGATTCCATTGTATGTATTAAATTAGACAGTCTTTTTGAAAAATTTAAATTCAACGATTTTGAACAAAGCAAACAAATTTGTATAAAAGCTATTACTTTAGGTAAATCTCTTGACAACCACTATATTTTAGAACACTGGTACCGCAAGCTGGGTGATTTATATGCTGCATATGAGCTAAACTCAACAGCTGCAAATTATTATGCAAAAGGCTTGCTATACTTACAAAAAAGAAAGGACATCGATAATTGGTGGTATATTACAATCGGAAATATATATTTTGCGGATAAACGATACACAAAAGCACATGAGTACTACCAAAAAGCCTATACTCATTTTTCAGCTCAGAAAGATAGCTTGGAAGCATTTGAAGGAATGGCAGAAGCAATAAGTAATATTGCCAAGATTTATAAAGAACACGCTATGCAAGACAGTGCCCTGATACTATCTAAAAAATCTTTACAGCTGAGAAAAAAAACAAAGAACGAAGATAGCAAAGTAGCTTCTTGTTTGCAAATTGCAGATTACTATATAATTACAAAAAACCCGGACAGTAGTCATATATATATTGACAGTGCTTACTTTTTTAATAAACAATCTCAAACACATGTTTTTTTACCCAATATATTATTGTTGGAGAATAGTTTATTACTAAATCAAAATAAAAAACAATCAGCTTTACAAAAAGCAATTGAAGCTGAAAAAGTTTCTTTAGATAATAATAATCATAAATTGCTTTTAAAAACGTATTTAATTACTACCAATATTTTGCTTGAACAACATAAATATAAAGAAGCAGAAAAATACATTAAAAAATCAATCCCACTACTTATTTATCCGGATAATACAAGCCAAAAAGCAGAATTACTGAAAAAGGCAGCCTATGTATATCATTTACTCGGTGATGACAACAAATCATACAGTTATCTTCAACAATATTCCGAATATGCCGATTCAATTATTAACAGCCAACTGATTAGTATCCTGTCTGAATTTGAAAATGAAGTTCATAAATCAAGCCTAAAAACCGTAAAAAAAGATTTAGCATCGGAACAAGAAAAAAGTACTTTTTATATGTACGCCATTACCATTGGTATCCTGTCATTTTTGATTTTATCAACACTTTTATACATGATATTAAAGAAATCAGCCAAGTTAAAAAGTAGTTTAAAACGGATTAATGAACAAAACATAATAATAGGAAAACAATATGAAGAAATATTGCAACAGAATAAAATGCTGGAAAGATATAAAAATGATTTGGAAAATCTGGTTAAAGAACAAACCCATGATTTAATTATTGCTAAGGAACAAGCCGAGCATGCCAACCGGCTAAAAACTTCTTTTTTAGAAAACCTTTCGCACGAAGTGCGAACACCATTAAATGCAATTACAGGATTTGCAGAAGTACTCCAATACGAAGAAAACCTTCCTGAAAACATAAAAACATATATTGACCATATAAACACTGCCGGAGAATCTTTATTACAAATAATAGATTCAATCATTCAACTATCTGATACTCAATCATCAAATTATCAACTAAATATTTCCTCATTTAATGCAGTAGAACCGATTTATAAAATATTAAATGAGTTTACTAAGGCAAGTAAATTTAGGACAAGTAAAATTGTTGAAATCAGGAAACAAATTAATATTGATACCAAACAAATAGTTACAGGAGACGAAAATGCATTAAATACTATTTTGTATCACCTAACAGATAATTCAATAAAGTTTACGGACAAGGGATATGTAGAAATAGGTTTATGTCCATACGATGAGCATCATTTGCTGTATTATGTAAAAGATACAGGAATTGGTATTCACCACGAAGATATTAAATTTATTTTTGACCGATTTAGAAAAGCAAATTCAGACAGCAAAAAGCTGTACCGTGGACTGGGAATGGGTTTAACTATTGTAAAAAATCTAATAGAATGCATGAATGGTGAAATTTGGTTAGAAACAGAAGCCCAAAAGGGCAGTGTTTTTTATTTCAGCATCCCCATCCTTTTTAAAGAAAAGCCCAAATGTGCAAAACATTAATATTATCAAACTCTTTATTTATAAAGCCTTCGTTTATAGCAGTACTACCATTCTAAAAAAAAGAAATAAAGCTCTGAGAAACTTTGTGTCTGCTTAGTGCATTTTTGTGAAACAACTAAAACAAAATTATTTCACAGAGTCTCTCAAAGCTCCACTAAAAACAATTGTGTTTATTTGATATGGATGTTAAAATCAAATGAATTTATAGAACATGATTATTTAAGCAACTAAGTCAATAGATAAATTAAAACTACTATTTTTTTGTAAAATAAAGCAAATTAAACCACTTATTTTTATCGGTAAATATATTTTTAAGATTAAAATTGCCATATTCTTCAATTGCTTTCACATCTTTATCCGTAAATTTATGCGAATTTTCAGTATGAATTTTTTCACCTTTATTTAAATGAATAGTATCAAAAACAGAATTAATGGTAATATCCATTTCTTTCAATGCTTTTAAATACATTTCAATTCTGTTTTCAGCTTTATTATAAAAGGCAAGATGTTCAAAATCATCGGTATTAAAATTTGCATCACACAGGGTATTTACCACATTTAAAATATTTTTATTAAAAGCAGCCGTTACACCCTTCTTGTCATTATAGGCATTTTCAAGAACAGATATATCTTTTACTCTATCCATACCCAATAAAAAACCGTCGCCGGATTGCATTTCATCTCCTAATGCACTAATAAAAGCATGCTGTTCCGTTTTAGTCAAATTTCCAATCGTGCTTCCAAAAAAACAAAATAATCGTCTTCCTGTTTTCGGCAATACTTTAAGTTGCAGAATAAAATCAGCAACAATTCCTGTAATAGACTTTAAATCAAATTCTTTTATAAGCTCTAATGATGATTTTAAAATAGTTGACTGACTAATATCAACCGGAAAATAGCGAATACTTTTTAACTGTACCGGAGAAATTTGCTTTAGCAAAAGTTTTATTTTTGAACTATCCCCGCTACCCAATTCAATAATTGATACATTTTGAAAATCAATATCTGCATCATTTACAAAAGTTGATAAAATACTTTTTTCAGTACGTGTAGGATAATATTCATCCAATTGTGTAATTTGCTCAAAAAGTTTTGAGCCCGTTTCATTGTAAAAAAATTTTGAAGAAATATATTTTTCAGGAGCATAAAGTCCTTTAATAATCTCTTTTTTTACCATTTCTATACCAATATTGGTAAGGTGATTTTCAATCCTTATTTTTCCAATGGAAATAATTTGTTCTTCAATGTAATTCATTGCTTAATTTATTGCATAAATAATTTTAACATGCTAAAAACATGTCCAGTATTTTGCTAATTGCTTAATTAACTGATTTGCGTTCACCTAATCTTTAACTATCTGATTTCTAACGCCTAATAGTTCATCGAAAGGCATAAGCATTTTACTTTATAATTTCTACACCTCTCCAAAAAGCCACATAATTGGCAATATCTTTAACAATATCATGAGGATTAGGATAATACCATGCTGCATCCTCATTTTTTTTACCATTAACCTTAATTGTATAATAGGACGCTTCACCTTTCCACGGACATACAGAGTGTGTATCGTTGGGTTCAAAAAATTCCCTTTTAATGGATTCAGGCGGAAAATAAGGATTTTTTTCAATGATGATCGTCTCATCACTTTCAGCGATAATTTGATTATTCCAAATTGCTTTCATTTTTATTTATTTATATTTAAAAAATTCAGATTATTAGTAAGGAACACCGATAGCCCTTTGTTTTTTATAGGCAAAAAGATACCATTTAAATTCATCAATAAAACGCTGTACTCGTTTATTGTAAAACTCATTAAGTGCTTTACCGGTTTCATCAAACGAATCTTGAACTGCTGAAACAGGGAAAATTGTTGGTATGCTACTCATTCCCAATTCTGCCAAAACTGCTCTTAAATGTACAGCTACTCGCATACCTCCAAAAGTACCTGCCGAATACGAAACAATAGCACTTGGTTTAAAATAGTACTCTTGTTGAAAATGATCCAGCAAATTTTTCAAAACAGCAGGGATACTGTGATTATATTCGCCTGAAACAACAACAAAACCATCAGCTTGTTCCAATATTTGATGTATTTTCTCCATTGTTTCCGGTGCTTTTCCTTTTGGATATTCTTTATACATTTTATCTAAAAAAGGCAGTTCATTTTGTTTTGTATCAATAAGTGTTACATTAAAACCTTTGTTTCTTAACTTATTAACTATAAAATAAGCGGCTTTTATTCCTTGACGATTGCTACGGTTTGAACCATAAATTACTGCTACGTTCATGATTAAATTATTTGTTTTTTTAAAATATTAACTTTCAGGAGTTCCTGTTTCGTAGGGGTTATTCGGGTCATTGCTCCACTCAAACCAACCACCGTCAAAAACCGAAACTCTCGGCCATCCCATAAGCCATGCATTAAAAAAAGCTTCGCTTCCACGCCAACCTGTTCCGCAATAAAAAGCCAAATGTTTATCCGGTGTAATGCCTGCCTCTTCCCAAATGCTAGCAACTTCCTGTGCTTCACGCACAGTATGATCTACATTACGATAGTTTTCCATATGATAAGCATCGGTGCCGCAATTTCCAAATATTGCACCGGGAATTCGTCCTTTTTTCTCGATATAATTATACCCGCTCACTTCACCAATAAACTCAGGCCAGCTGCGTACACTCACCAGTTCAGCATCTTGAGATTTTAACATTTCATTTGCTTCTAAAATATCTACGGCAAGTTCAGGATGAGCAGGAATTTTAATTCCAAAATCTACTACCTTATTTTTTGGAACATCATCATTATCTATTTGATAACCGGCATCTTTCCATGATTGAAAACCACCATTGAGTACACGCACATCTTTTACACCGGCATAAAGCATAATAAATGCATTACGGATGGCACCAATATGCCCTGCCGCACTGCCCGGAAAATCATCGGCATTATCAGGATTCATATATTTACCGTATAATACAACAGTAGTATCGGCAGTAATTCCATGACTTTCAAGTGCTTCTTTCAGTTCTTTGGGCGATCGCCGATTCCATGTTTCGGGAGCTTCCAAGGCTAAAGTATCCATATCAATGGCTCCGGGAATATGTCCTGATAAATAAGCATTACGATTACGATAATGTGCATGAACTATCACAAATTTATCATTATCGTATTCATCTGGTCTTTTACCCGAAATTAAATCATTTACCCAGCCGGCAGAAACCAAATGTTTATACCTTGCAAGCTTTTCCATAGGAAAATTCGGATTTTTTGTCCATTCATCAAGAAAATTATTGTAAACAGAAATATCCTTATAACCGGCTTTTGCAAACAAATCGGCTACTTTATTACTTTCTTCCGGCGAATACCCATAAATTACCAGTTTATGTTGTGGTAAAATATTTTTAAAGCGGACAATTTCAATCCAATCCATATAATTAGTCCACTTTAAGGGAAGTGATTTAGCACCTTTTATGTGCCCGCCACGGTTTTCACCATGTGTTTTCCACCCGTTATACGCATCCACCGTACGGACATCAATAATTTTCACATTTGCCGGATTCAGCAATTTCAATAATTCATTACTTGAAAGTTCTTTGTATGTACCCATATTTTATGTTAAGAATTAAAACTCATTATTAAGTTTCGGGTGATTAATTGTTTTGTATGACAAAAATATATAAACAGCCGATTGGTAAATGTCTTTTAAATGACAAAAAGTGGTTTAGTATCTGTCCGGAGCATCCAATAGCTCACCATTATTGACAGTGCTCGAAAAAACCAACTCACCGTAACTAATGTTACGTTTGCGTTGCTTTTTTCTGCGCTTTGCCAATACTGACACACTCTTTGACTTTTACTCATTTCTTATATTAATTTTAATGTATTTCCCGAAAAAACGGGACAAGCTGTGAGTGCTTCGCAGTTCGCTACAAACATACCTGCAGATTTAAGGATATAATTTAAAGTTTTAGTACATTCGTTTTTTAGAACATTCATATTTTCAAGTTTAAAGAAATAAACTCATGTCAGCTAATAAAAAAATTCCGATAATACCGGGAAGAGGATTAATTTCAGAATCGGCAATGCAATTGAGACAAGAATATCTGAAAAACTTAGGTTATTCGATACATCATATTTCCCATCACGGATTTACACAAAATCAGGTATTAAATAATATTGAATCATTTGTTGGTTCCACAGAAATTCCTTTAGGATTGGTGGGTCCTTTATTAAATAAAACAGATGACGAATTATTATATTGTGTTGCGGGAACACTTGAAGGCGCAATGGTTGCAAGTATGAATCGAGGAGCAAGAGCAATTAGCAACAGTGGTGGATTTAGTGCTGAATTTATACACCAAAAAATGACCAGAGTTCCTTTATTTTTATTAAAAACTCTTCAAGATGCACTCATTTTCAAAAAATGGGTTGAGATACATTTTCATAAAATTAAAGAGATAGCGGAAAGTCCTTCAAATCATGCAGTACTAACATCTCTTCAAGCTATTGTAATCGGGAAAAGCGTACATTTAAAATTTATATATACTACGGGCGATGCCTCCGGACAAAACATGACCACTACCTGTACATGGCATGCCATGTTGTGGATTGTTGATAATTTTCAAAAAGAAGAAAATATAGCAATTGAACATTTTATTATAGAAGGTAATGGAGCATCCGATAAAAAAATATCAAACTCATCAATGCTTGAGGGCAGAGGTATAATGGTAATAGCAGAATGTTTTTTAAGCGAACATGAAATAATGAAGGTGCTTCGTAGTTCATCTGATGAAATATTACGATATTATTCATCTTCTATAGCTATGAGCCAAATAAACGGCATGATCGGTTATAATATCAATGTTGCCAATGCCATTGCAGCCATTTTTATTGCAACAGGACAGGATTTAGGCTCTTTACATGAATCTTCCTCCGGTATTTTAAACCTTGAAAAGCAAAAAGACGGTTTATATATTTCGTTAATGTTGCCTTCGTTGGTAATTGGTACTGTGGGTGGTGGAACACAACTTCCAAAACAACAAGAAGCTTTAAAAATAATGAAATGTAATGGAACAGGTAAAGTTAAACGATTTGCAAAAATGATTGCCGGTTTTTCTATGGCTTTAGAAATATCAACTTATGCAGCAATAGTAAGCGGCGAGTTTGCAAAAGCACATGAAAAACTGGGCAGAAATAAACCTATAAACTGGTTAAATAAATCAAATATAAATATAGAATTCATCAAAAATTCACTCATTGATAACTCCAAAGAAATAATATCTGTTGAAATAAACACAAATAGTATGATTGAAAATGGTATTTTAACAGATATAACTAAACGGGTTAATAAAAAGCTCATCGGATTTATTCCGCTTACTATTCAATATAAAAATAATGAAAAAAAACAAATATTGATTAAATCAAAAGCTTTGGACATTGAGGTTATTAAAGGTATACATATCATGGCTGCATCAATCAATACTGATTTGGCAGATTTAATATACCGCTATAAGAATAATCTTGAATATGCTTCTTTACATCAAAAAGAAATTATTTTATATGAAAGCTTAAATAAAGAAGGTTTTGATTGCATACCGGAATATCTAGGAAAACATATTAATAAAAAAAATGAAACATGGCTTTTTATGCAAGAGTTTCTTTATAATAATGATATGGAGCTGTATAATACCGAGCAATCTCCCGAGAAATGGAAAGAACAACATATTAAAAACACCATTAAAGCAATTAGTGCAGTTCATAAAAAATACAGACTTAATAATGAGATTAAGAAATTTGAAATAATACAAAAATTTGAACCTTGGAAATCTGTTGAATTATACAAAAAATTTCTTTCAATATTAATTCAGGATACTGATGATAAAAAAACAGGAGTAGCAGGAGATAGTAATATAATTCATATAGATGCCAGACAAAATATAGGTAAAAATTTAGAGGCTAAATTAAGAGTTGGATTTGTTAAGTGTGAT
>JALWNR010000675.1:235-1015 GCA_027083715.1 Bacteroidales bacterium | reverse complement strand
AAATATTGCAATAAGAAAAAATGGGAAAGTATGCATATACGATTGGGAACTTGCTGTTATAAACATTCCGCACAGAGATATTGTTGAATTGTTAAGTTTTGTATTGAAAGAGGGTTTCACTAAAAATGAATTAAACAATTACCTAAGATATCACCATAGTTTTTATAAAGAAATTGAATGGTTACAGTGGAAAAAAGCCTATATTTATGCGATAAAAGAGTATTTGGTTACTCGGGTTTCCTTTTATAAACTTAGTAGTATTTTAATTAAATTTCCTTTTACGGATAGAATACATAAAGTTTCATTAAAAATATTGAAAATTCTTTCAGAACAAGAGAATTAACTAATCTTATATAAAAAATTTTGACTTAGCCCGCATTATTAATATTGTCAAATTCTTTATTTGTAAAGTCTTTGTTTATAGCAGCAATACCATTCCAAAAAAAGATATAAAACTCTGAGAAACTTTGTGTCTGCTTAGTGTATCTTTGTGAAACAAGAATAAAAATCTATTTCACAGAGTTTCTCAAAGCACCACAAATCTTCACAAAGAACAATATAGCGACTAAGTCAATAAAATTTTAATTATACCTTAAATCTGCAAGTATCTTTTACTGCAAATCCAAACTGCACGTCATTATTGGCAATGCTCGAAAAAAACCTACTCACCGTATCAAGTGATACGCCTGCGTTGCTTTTTTCTGCGCTACACCAATACTGACGCACATTTTGGATTATCGTTACAAACATACCTGCAGATTTAAGGTTATATACTATTTC
>JALWNR010000675.1:0-225 GCA_027083715.1 Bacteroidales bacterium | reverse complement strand
GTCTTTATCGGTATTGTGCAGCATAGCAATGGTGCCAAAATGGTATTGTTTCACATAAAAATCTTCCATGTTGTATCTGTCTGGCAAACTTTTTACCCTCCTGACTTCGCACATTTTCAAAATTAAAATATTGATTTACAGCGTAATGCGATTTCGTCAAGGCACTACATTTTAAATTATTTCGTATGGGGTTGTGATATGTTTTATGTCATATAAACCTAATAT
>JALWNR010000674.1 GCA_027083715.1 Bacteroidales bacterium | reverse complement strand
ATTATGGGATGCTACGGGCAAAGCAATCAAAACTTTTAATGGGCATACAGACTGGGTTAATTCAGTAGCCTTTTCACCCGATGGCAAAACCTTTATTTCCGGTTCCGATGATGAAAGCATAAAATTATGGGATATAGCTACGGGCATAGAAATCAAAACTTTTAAAGGGCATACAAGTGAAGTTAGTTCAGTCGCTTTTTCACCCACCGGTAAAACCTTTATTTCCGGTTCTTGGGACAAAACCATAAAATTATGGGATATCACTACGGGCAAAGAACTCAAGACTTTTATAGGGCATACAGATTGGGTTAATTCAGTATCTTTTTCACCCGTTGGCAAAACATTTATTTCCGGTTCATCTGATAAAACCATAAAATTATGGGATATAAAAACAGGCAATGTAATTTATACCTTTAAAGGGCATACTGGATTGGTTAATTCAGTTGCTTTTAGCCCTAACGGAAAATTTATTTTATCGGCTTCCTCTGATAATACCCTAAAACTATGGTCGCCCGAAACAGGCAAAGAATTGGCTACCTTAATAGCAATAGACAGTAGCGATTGGGCTGTTACTACCCCTTCCGGCTTATTCGATGCTTCACCCGGAGCCATGCAACTCATGCACTATACGGTTGGAATGGAAATTATTGAACTTAACCAGTTAAAAGACCGCTTTTACGAACCGGGTTTATTGCGTAAAATATTAAATAACGAAAAATTGCGTGATGTACAGGGTTTTAACGATATAAAACTACCGCCGCATATAAAACTTTCGCCCGTAAAAGAAGGAAAATTTAATATCAATATACAAAACAATAATGAAGGAGGGATTGGTAGAGTACCTGTTTTTATCAACGGTAAAGAAATTATTGCCGATGCCCGCAACTTGCAAAGTCTTTCAGACTTGGCAAGTTTAGATAATAAAACAGACTTGCTAAGTTTTGTAAACTTAGCAAGTCTCAATATAGAAATAGACCTAAACAAATACGAACGTTATTTTTTACGGGGCAAAAAAAACATCATAAGCGTAAAAGCCTATAATGGCGAAAATTATATTGTAAGTCGCCCCGAAATAATAGAATACACCCCCAAAATACCCGAAGGTCTTGATATAGATGAAATACCCGATGTTTACATAGTTAGCATAGGTGTTTCCGATTACGAAGGCGATGCGCTCGACCTGCGTTTTGCAGCCAAAGATGCAAAAGATATGGCAACTGCCTTGCAAATTGCCGCAAACGGACTTTTTGGCGTAGAAAAAGTACATACCTATATAGTTACTTCACCGCTTGCCAAAATGAAACACGCCATAAACGCCTACGCAACAAAAGATACCATAGAAATGGTTTTTGAAAGTATTGCCGGTAAAATTGCAGCCAAAGATATACTGATTGTTTATTTGGCAGGTCATGGTATAAACATAGACCCTGATGGCAGCGGCGGCGATTTTTATTACCTGACCAAAGATGCGTATTTAAGCGACCCGGGTTCTTATATCATCGACCCTGAAATTCGTGAAAAAACCACCATTGAAGGTAACGAATTGGTAGCCATGCTAACCAAATTGGCGGCAAACAAACAGGTTTTAATAATTGACGCTTGCCATTCGGGCAAAGCGGTTGAAAATTTAAGTGTTAAAAGAGATATTTCATCAGGAACCATACGTGCATTAGAGCGAATGAAAGACCGTACCGGAATGCATATAATAACAGCCAGTACAGCCGATGCCGTAAGTTACGAAAGCAACCGTTTTAGCCAAGGCTTATTAACTTACAGTTTGCTTGAAGGCATAAAAGGCACGGCACTAAAAAACGGTAAGTTTGTTGATGTTATGCAACTGTTTTTAACCGCAAAAGAACGTGTACCAGTTTTGGCACAGGGCATTGGCGGCATACAAACGCCGGTAATTTTCAGTCCTTATATTGCCGGAAAGTACGAAACAGGAGCGGACAGCCTTGAAACAGTCGAATCCAACGAAGAAGCCAAGCAAAAAATACCCCTTGCCAAATCGAAACCAATGTTTGTACGTTCAGCATTTCAAAATGCCGATAATTTTGACGATAATCTTGAACTATCGGAAAAAATGGATGAACTTTTGCAGGAATTTACAGACAGGGGAAGAAAAGCACCGGTAATATTAATTGACACACGCAGTTTTCCCGAAGCATACAAAATACGTGGACAATACACCATAACAAACGGACAGATAAACTTAAAAGCCAAACTGTTTAAAGATAAAGAACTTATTAAAGACTTTAGCCTAACAGCCAATGAAAACGAAGTAGATAAACTGATAAATGAATTAAGTAAAAAAATATTGGAACAAATAAAAAAATAACAAAACAATTACAGGAATGTTCCTAATCGGGTTTGCATCAATCCTTTGGGGTCTTGACGGGGTTGTGCTTACGCCAAGACTCAGCAATCTGAATGTGGTTTTTGTAGTTTTTATACTACATGCCATTCCTTTTTTGTTGATGAATTTGTTTTTATTCCCAAAATACAAAGAACTAAAAAAACTAAATATCAG
>JALWNR010000673.1 GCA_027083715.1 Bacteroidales bacterium | reverse complement strand
AATTAATGAGCGAAAAGATTCTAAAAGCCCTTATGCAATTGTTTGCAATTATTGCAAATCCTAAAAGCAATAATACAGACCGGCGTCCTGTTGTAGAATCTTTTCTTAATCAACAGCTTAACAAGGAGCTAGTTGAGGAATACTTGCATGTTTTTGAATATTTTTATGCCATTCATCAACAAAAACAAAAGCACCAGTCTAAAATAAAAAGCATTAAACAAACAGCAGCCAGCTCAGTAAAGGTACTGATGATTTGTACAGAAATAAATAAAGAGCTCACACAAAAACAAAAACTGGTAGTTCTGGTACGTTTGTTAGAATTTATCAAATCAGACCAAGAAATAACGAAACAAGAATTAGAGTTTGTACAAACCGTAGCAGATACATTTCATGTACCGACTTACGATTATGAGTTAATTAAAGATTTTGTATTATCAGAAGCCAGCACTATTAATAATAAAA
This sequence comes from Bacteroidales bacterium, assembly GCA_027083715.1. GTDB lineage: Bacteria > Bacteroidota > Bacteroidia > Bacteroidales > NBLH01 > NBLH01. The sequence continues at coordinate 2,070 of JALWNR010000673.1, read as the reverse complement.
AAGAATTACTTGTAATAAACTCAGGCAAAAATATGCTCTGTGATGAATGCAAATTGTTGCAAGTAGATAATTTTCGCGGACAAATTCAAATATGTGCAATTCCTTCGGCAAATATGCATCTGCTACGCTTTAGCGGAGAAAATGAATTGTACATGAACAATCAACTGCTTGATCAAAACAGAGTACATATTCTTTCGCAAGGAGCATCCATAAAAAATGCACGGATGAAACCCATTTATTACAGTGATATTATCAGCGCTTATAATATTGACAAAGTAAAAGCACAAATTGCACTTGAAGCCCATAATTTACAATATAAATTCAAAAACGGAGTAACCGGTCTGCATAAAATGAATTTTATAGTACAATCAGGGAATCTGGTAGGAATTATGGGAGCCAGTGGTTCAGGAAAATCAACTCTATTAAATGTACTCAATGGGAATTATCCGCCTGAAAAAGGCGAGGTGCTGATTAATGGAATTGACATTCATAAAGATAAAAAAGAAATTGAAGGCTTAATTGGCTATGTTTCGCAAGATGATATGTTGATTGAAGAACTTACTGTTTTTGAAAACTTATATTTCAGTGCAAAATTAAGTTTTGGTAACTTTAATAAATTCAAACTGATAAGAACCGTTCATAATTTATTGAAAAATTTAGGATTATATGAGGTACGAAATATGCAAGTTGGTTCTCCATTAGACAAAAAAATTAGTGGAGGACAACGCAAAAGACTTAATATAGCACTGGAACTAATCCGTGAACCAACGATACTGTTTCTTGATGAACCAACATCAGGTTTATCTTCCAGAGATTCAGAGAATATTATGGATCTGCTCAAAGAACTTGCCCTAAAAGGTAAACTGGTTTTTGTAGTCATCCATCAACCATCTTCTGATATTTTTAAACGTTTTGACCGTTTACTGGTATTAGACCAAGGCGGCTACTTAATTTACGATGGTAACCCTATTGAATCAATCAGCTATTTTAAATCATGTATCAGACAGGCTAACTGGAACGAAAGTGAATGCTCAACATGCGGTAATGTAAACCCTGAGCAGATATTTAACATAGTTGAAGCTCAAGTAGTTGACGAATATGGAAATTTAACTCAAATACGCAAAACCAGTCCACACGATTGGTATGATTTTTATCTTAATTTTGAGAAACAAAAACATAAACGCTCAGTATTTGTAAAAAAAATACCCGAAGTAAGTTTCAAAATTCCAAATAAATTAAAACAAATATCAATTTATTTAAAAAGAGATGTACTGTCAAAATTATCGAACAAGCAGTATCTAGTCATAAATATTTTTGAAGCCCCCTTACTTGCCTTTATTTTGGCTTATATTACCCGATATTATAATATAGACCCTAACAATGAATTTGGCTATTCGCTTTTGGACAATTTAAATCTTCCGGTTTATATTTTTATGTCGGTAATAGTTGCATTGTTTATTGGTATGACATTAAGTGCACAGGAAATTATTAAAGACCGCTTAATACTTAAACGTGAAGAATTCTTAAACCTGAGCAGAAGCAGCTATTTACTCTCAAAGGTAGCCATAGTATTTTTGATTTCGGCTTTTCAAAGCATGACATATGTAGCTATTGGGCAATATATTATGGGCATTCATGGTATGTTTTGGCAATATTGGGTAGTTTTGTATAGTGTGTGGGTGTCGGCAGCTTTAATAGGTTTAAATATATCCGATGGTTTTAAAACTACGGTTGCCATTTATATTGTAATTCCTTTTTTAATTATTCCACAAATTATCCTAAGCGGGATTATTGTTCGTTTTGACAAACTAAATCCGGCAATTTCTTCACCTAACTCAATTCCTTGGTATGGCGAATTAATGATTTCGCGTTGGGCATATGAAGCTTTGGCTGTTTATCAATTTAAAAACAATAAATACGAGCAAAATTTTTATCATTTTGACAAAGCTAAAAGTATAGCGAACTTTAAAAAAAATTATTGGTTAAAAACTTTGGAAAACAAAATTACTCAATATGAATTGTATCATAATGATAGTAGTTATCTAAATAAATTAAAAAACAGTTTAGAAC
>JALWNR010000672.1 GCA_027083715.1 Bacteroidales bacterium | reverse complement strand
TTATATGTACCTTAAATTGATTGATTTATAATAAATTGTAAAAATAATTTCTATTTTTTAATGTACCTATTATAATTTTAATTTCTTAAAACCTAAATAAGTTATAGTATGAGATACCTTATTATTATTTTTATTGCTACAATAATATTTTTTTCATGTGCCCCGACAAAAAAGCCGGTTGATTTAATAATATATAATGCAAAAATTTATTCGGTGGATCCTAATTTTTCAGTTCATGAAAGTTTTGCTGTTAAAAATGGAAAATTTATAGCACTTGGGAGTAATGATGAAATTTTAAATACTTATTCGGCCAAGGAAAAAATTGATCTTGAAGGTAAATCGGTTTATCCCGGATTTTATGATGCACATTGTCATTTTTACGGATATGGATTAAGTTTGCAAAACGTAGATTTACGCGGCACCAGATCTTTTAATGAAGTTCTGGAAAGAGTGCAAAAATTTGCAGAAACTCATCCTGATAATGAATGGATTTTAGGGCGAGCCTGGGATCAAAATGACTGGGAAGAAAAAGAATTTCCTGTAAATAATCAATTAAATAAACTTTTTCCTAATAAACCGGTAGTTTTGCGCAGGGTAGATGGTCATGCTCTGATAGCCAATGATGCAGCTTTGAAAAAAGCTGGAATTACCGCTGAAACTAAAGTTGATGGCGGAAATGTTGTTTTAAGAAATGGAAAACCCACCGGAGTCCTGATCGATAATGCCATGGAGCTTCTGTTTAAAATAATTCCAAAAGTAAATAAGCAAATAGCTAGAAATGCCTTGCTTGATGCACAAAAAAATTGCTTTGCGGTTGGACTAACATCTGTTGATGACGCAGGATTAGATAAATCAACTGTTTTATTAATAGACAGTTTGCAAAAATCAGCTAAACTGAAAATGCGCATCTATGCTATGCTTACTCCAACAAAAGAAAATGCAGATTATTTTATCACAAAAGGAATTTATAAAACAAATTACTTGAATGTACGTTCGATAAAACTATATGCCGATGGAGCCTTAGGTTCTCGTGGTGCATGTCTTTTACATCCCTATCATGATGATCCCGGTAATTACGGATTTTTGATTTCAGGTATTGATTTCCTGGATAGTTTATGTCATTTAGCTTATGAAAATAATTATCAGATTAATACTCATGCAATTGGAGATTCGGCTAATCGTGTGATGCTTAACATATATGGTAAATACCTTAAAGGAGAAAATGACAGGCGTTGGCGTATTGAACATGCGCAAGTAATAGCTCCCGATGATTTTAAACTATTTAACAGATACTCAATTGTTCCTTCGGTTCAGCCTACACATGCAACTTCTGATATGTATTGGGCTGAAGACAGATTAGGCAGTGAACGAATAAAAAATGCCTATGCTTATAAAGATTTATTAAAACAAAACGGTTGGATTGCTGCAGGTAGCGATTTCCCTGTTGAAGAAATTAATCCTCTGTTTGGATTTTATGCTGCTGTTGTCCGTAAAGACCAAAATAATTGGCCGGAAAATGGCTTTGAACCGGAAAATGCAATTAGTAGAGAAGATGCATTGAAGGCAATGACCATTTGGGCTGCAAAATCTAATTTTGAAGAAAAGGAGAAAGGGAGTATTGAGCTTGGTAAATTTGCTGATTTTGTGGTAACAGATAAAGATATTATGACTGCTGCTCCTGAGGTTTTATATAAAATTAATGTTTTAAATACTTTTATTGATGGAGTAAAAGTTTATTCTGCAAAATAATAATATTATTATTTGTTTAAGATGATTTTAGTAGCTGATAGTGGATCAACAAAAACTGATTGGAAATTCATGGGAAAGGATAACTCTTTCTTGTTCCAAACCTCGGGTATTAATCCGTTTTATATGAGTGATGAGCAAATTTTTACTGAAATAAAAAAAGAGGTTTTGCCAAATGTAAATTTTTCACTAACAAAAATTTATTTTTATGGAGCAGGCGTTGTAGGCGATCAGAAAACTCGAATGGAAAGTATTTTAAGCAAAGTTTTTACCGGAACACAGACTTATGCTGAAAGTGATTTGTTGGGTGCAGCAAGAGCTCTCTGTGGCGATAAGAAAGGTATTGCTTGTATCATGGGTACAGGTGCCAACTCTTGCTTATACGATGGTGTAAAAATTATTGATAATATTCCGCCTTTGGGATTTATTCAAGGAGATGAAGGCAGTGGTGCAGTACTAGGAAAGCAGCTTATTACTATGTATTTAAAGCGTGAATTATCGGATAAACTTGCAAAGCAATTTAATGAACAATACCGTTTAGATACAGCTGATATTTTAAAAAAAGTTTATCAAGAAGCCTTCCCAAACCGATTTTTAGCTGAGTTTTCAAAATTTATTTATGAACATATTGAAGATAAACAAATGTATCGTTTAGTCTATGATAGTTTTAATGAATTTTTAGAACGAAATGTTTATAAATATACGAATTATCAAAAAATGAATATTCATTTTGTTGGCTCGGTTGCTTTTTATTTTAAAAGCATTTTACAATCAATATTTAATGAGAAT
>JALWNR010000671.1 GCA_027083715.1 Bacteroidales bacterium | reverse complement strand
ATTAGATGCTGCAGCGTTTTGTAAATTTGAAACAGATAAACCTAATAAACGAACTTTTTTATCCTTAAAATTTATTAATGAAAAAATCTCCCTGCTGTATTTCCATAAATCGTCAAAGTTATCAATATAGTGTTTGTAGGTTTTGCTACGTGTAATTTGCTTAAAATCAGAAAATTTCACTTTCAGTGTAAGTGTTTTGCCTGAAGAATCGGCTTTTTTAATACGTTTCATTAAGGTTTCTGCAATTTTATACAATTCATTTTCCATTTTTTCTGTATCAGAAATATCATACTCAAATGTATTTTCTGCACCTACTGATTTTCTTTTCCGGTTGGGTTTTACTTCTCGTAAATCGATGGCCCGTGCTATATGATAGTAATAGCTGCCGGCTTTGCCAAAACGTTTTATGAGTTCAATTTCTGAAAATTTTTTCAGGTCTTTCCCACAGGAAACTCCCATTTCGTGCATACGTTGTGCAGTTACTTTCCCTATGCCGAAAAATTTCTCAATGGGTAGTTCTTCTACAAACTTTTCAGCATCTTCGGGTTTAATCAAAAACAACCCATCCGGTTTTCGATAATCAGAAGCTACTTTTGCCAAAAATTTATTGATTGAAATTCCTGCAGATGCAGTAAGTCCGGTTTCTTGTTTGATACGCTCTTTGATTTCTTTGGCAATAAGTGTAGCAGATGGTTTGCCTTTTTTATGCATTGTTACATCCAGATAGGCTTCGTCCAATGAAAGTGGCTCGACCAAATCGGTATATTCAAAAAATATTTTGCGTATTTGCTGCGAAACTTGCTTATATACTTCAAAACGCGGGTGCACAAAAATTAGGAAAGAACATTTGCGCTTGGCAGTTTTTGCCGGCATGGCAGAGCGTACACCGTAGTCACGCGCCTCGTAACTTGCTGCAGCTACCACTCCCCTATTACCTAATCCGCCAACAGCAACCGGTTTCCCTCGGAGGTCAGGATTATCGCGTTGCTCAACTGATGCAAAAAAGGCATCCATATCGATGTGGATTATTTTGCGGATATTTTGCATTTAGCGTGTTTTTGTGTCCTCAAATTATTGCAAATGTACGCAGATTTTTTGTATTATATCCCCCCCGTAGTTTTGCAAACTATTTCTTTTCTATCCACAGATGAACGCAAATTTGCATAGATTATAAATTGCTTTATAATTTTAGCAAACGGAAATATTCTGCTTTGCGGCAGGGATTGAAGCGGATAGCCGGCATACGCAAAAAACCTACGAAACAAGCCTGAAAAGAGCGACCGGAGGAAGCTCCTTTTGAGGTGTAGTTTCGTTGTTTTTTGAGTGTGGCGCTATAAGCGCAAAGCCCGTAGCCGCCCAAATAAAATTATGCTTTACCTTTGGTAAAATAATAAATTAAGGCAATAATTGCAATAATCATTAGCACAAATAGTGCAATTTTTATCCAACTATAGGGGCGCTCACCCTGAACTTCACCGGTGCGTCCGTTTATCATAAAACGATATACTTTATCGTTGTAGCGATAGGCACTCAGCCAAATTGGGAGTAATATGTGTTTAAATGTTACATCACTATAATTGGTGTTAAGGCTGCTGATTTCCTGATGATCGCCACCGATGTCTCTACGTACATCCTCACGGATGGTAAATTCCATTTTTGTTTTTGCACCATTGAATCCTTGCTCCAAACCTATTTGATAGGTTTCTGATTTGAAACCGCTCAGGTATTTGGTGTCGTAGGGAACAATGTTTTCTAAGTCCCATGGTTCAAGCGCATCAACATAATTACCGGGGAGTGAATTACTTGCAGGAATAAGTACATCATCAAAATTGCGCGAAACATTTCCACTTACCGATGACCACCTGGTTTCAGTAACGGTACGTTCTTCGGTTTCGCCATCATCATTGGTGTAGGTTTCGGTTCGTTGATAATCATCTCCACGCCTTCCTGAATAGTGGGTGTAGGTATTTGCATCATAAGTCCAGTAAGGGATGTATATACCGGCAAGCTTTTCTGACTGACGCGCATAGGTTTTTAGCTTGTTGGGAGCGAACCATAGTTTTTTTAGCCATTTTTGGTAAAGTTCAGCCCCTTCTTTGCTGCTGATTTTAAACGGTAACAGTCCTTTGGGTGCAATCAAGCTTGTTTTATGCCCTTCTTTGGCTGTGAGCGGGCTGTCGCAAAAATCGCAACGATCAGAGACTACATTAGGATCAAAGGTCGTTTCGGCACCACAGCCGTCGCATTTGATGGTTAACACCTCAGTTTTTGGAGCTGTATCTGCTTGATTTTGAATAAATTTATAAAAATCAATTTCTTTTTGGGCTTCTGCTTTAGCAGTTTCATCTACTTCAATGGTATTTACTGCTCCGCAAAATTCACATTTCAGACTATCGGTTCCGGGTGCGAAAGTGAGTCTGGCTCCACACTGATGACAGGTTATTTCGTCTTGGTTAGATTTTTTTTCATCCATAAAATAAAAAAAATTATTGGGGTTATTTTTAATGCATAAAAGTTCTATGTTAAACGCTTTGAGGT
>JALWNR010000670.1 GCA_027083715.1 Bacteroidales bacterium | reverse complement strand
ATATTAAGTTATTGGGTTTCACTCCAAATTTGTTTATTTCTTTTGATTTTTAGATTATGATTAAAAAAAATATTTATATTATAGGTGTATTATGGCTTATGTATCTTTCGGCTTGTAGTAAACTGGATGATTTTACGGAGAAAGCTCCTGAAAAGGTGCCGATTGTAGTTGAGGGTATATTAATGCCTGAATTCCCTCCTGCTGTTTGGTTGTCTGAGCTTTCTGATACCGGTAATATTGATGATACAACTTTTATTCCTGTGAATAATGCAAAAGTTACTTTGTTTTATAATGGAAAAGCCTATAACTTATCGTTGTATGATTCAGAGTGGGGCGAATATAGTTATCAGGGTGATGATTTAAAGATTGTTGCAGGTGATTCTTATTATTTAGAAGTAAATTATATGGACAGACTGATTACAGCGGAAACTTCTATTCCCTATCAGGTAAAAAATATTTCTGTGCTAGTAGAACCTACCAGCCAAAGCGATTCAGCAGTATTGAATATTAGTTGGGAAAGTGTTGATGATAGCTATTTTTATTTGTTTCTTGAAGGAGATACTGCTAATGTATCCGGTTCTTATTGTAAGTATTCGGAATATCCATTTGCAAGTACCGCTTTTACATTAGATACTTCGGGTCTAAACGTAGGAGATACTTATTATATTATTATTTACAGTTTGACAAATAATTATGCACAGTATTATTTTGGTTATGATCCGCTAAATAATAATTACAGTTATGAGAGTAATATTTTGGATGCTTATGGTATTTTTACAGGGTTAAATGTAAATTATTTAAGTTTTGAGTATCAAAAAGATTTAAATATTAAGTTACAAACACAAATTGCTCCATCCTATATTTTTCAAAACTTTCCGGGAAGAGTTAGGCAGTGAATCCCAAAAAAGTTTCTAATATCAATTATGTGCGACACTAGTTTAGATTTTATTTAGGGTAAAGCTGATTTTTTTGCTGTTTGAAATTATACTAACCACTTAAATATTTTGTAAGCAGGTAATGCCGATAGACTTTTAGTTTTGTATTAAGAGCTTGCGAAGTAATACTATTAATGTGAATTAAGGGTTGAAAATAATTTTAAATTGCGATGCATGTATCTTTCTTTCTTTAATCAGCTTTATTACTTGCATCGCTAATACTTTAACGATTACCAAACCCCGCATTTCGCTTCGCTTCATACGGGGCTAAAATATATCGTCCTTTCAGGACTAAGCCACAACAGTATTGCATACAGCACATTACAACTTTTTTCTTTAAAAACATAACTTAAGCCTTAATTCGCATTATTACTAAAAGCGTATCGGTATAACAGTTATTTACCGGCTGAATTAGATACAGAACAAAAAAAATAAAAAATACTTTTTTGTCCTGAATTCTTAATTGTATCTTTGCAGCAAAATTTGAAAAAAACGCAGCGATATGTACAATTTATTGAAAGGAAAAAAAGGAATTATTTTCGGAGCTTTAAACTCTAAATCAATTGCATGGAAAGTAGCGGAAAAAGCATTTGAGGAAGGCGCTACTTTTACTTTAAGTAACACGCCTGTAGCCATGCGTTTTGGCGAAATAAACGAATTGGCAGAAAGATGTAATGCGGAAATTATTCCGGCAGATGCTACCAATCTGAATGATTTGGAAAACCTGTTTACAAAATCAATGGATATTCTGGGCGGAAAAATTGATTTTGTTTTGCATTCCATTGGTATGTCATTGAATGTTCGTAAAGGAAGACTTTATGATAATCTGGACTATAATTATTTTCTGAAAACCATTGATATTTCAGCACTTTCGTTTCATAAAGTTTTACAAACCGCACGAAAACTGGATGCGATTAACGAGTGGGGTTCTGTTTTGGCTTTATCTTATGTGGCTGCTCAACGTACTTTGTATGGATACAATGATATGGCAGATGCAAAAGCTATTTTGGAATCTATTGCGCGCAGCTTTGGATATATCTACGGGCGCGATAAAAAAGTACGTGTAAATACCATTTCGCAATCACCAACAAGAACTACTGCCGGTAGCGGTGTGAAAGGCATTGACGGGCTGATTGATTTTACCGACAGAATGTCGCCACTGGGCAATGCAGATGCTGAGGATTGCGCAAATTTTTGTATTACCATGTTTTCTGATTTAACCAAGAAAATTACCATGCAAAATATATTTCACGATGGTGGATTTTCAAGCATGGGTATGAGTTTACGTGCTATGACTCAGTATAACAAAAGTTTTGGCGAAGATGAAGTTATGAACCTGGAATAAATACAGTTTATGTCGATAACAATAATCATAATTGGTGTTTTAGTATTGCTCATAGTTGCTTATGTTGCATATTCATATTACAAAATTAAAAATGCACCGCCGGTAAAGACAAGTTCGAAAATAAAAATATTAAACAATAAGAATTTTCAGGCTTTTACCAAGAAGCAGTTGGTCTTGATAGATTTTTGGGCACCTTGGTGTGCACCTTGCAAAATTATTGCACCTACCTTAAACGAAATTGCAGAGGAAAATCCTTCATTGGTAGCT
>JALWNR010000669.1 GCA_027083715.1 Bacteroidales bacterium | reverse complement strand
TTTTTATATAAAAGACAGCCCAAGCATATTCCAAATACAGATTCAACAAACATTAAAAACAAACATAGCCAACAGATAGCAAGTCTAATGGGTGTAATAATATTAAAAATTATATAATAGGTCATAATTATTCCTAATATCATTCCTAACAACCAAGCAAATCTTTTCGGCCTTGCTTCAACCCAATCTGGCTGTTGATTACTTACAATTAAACCACCAATTAGCATATACGGTGCATATTTTGGATTAAACAAAACCCTTACAATAAATTCAATAATGAATGTTATTGAAAAGAGTTCAGCCCAAAATATGGTTCGATAAAGATGAACAGAGAAAAGGCTTAAAAGTCCAAGCAAAAACATAATTCCTGCACTTGCTCTTGCATCTCTTTCATTGATTACTTTATAGTCATAACCATCTATCTTTTCGCCAAAATTTAAGAAAAGTTCCATAATTATTTATTGAAAGGTTTATAACCCGATTCTTTAATCGTTTTTGTAATTGTGTTAATGTCTGTTTTCGTAGAGTCAAACTCTATGATTGCTTCTTTTTCTGTATGAGAAGCTTTAACATTAACAACACCTTCAATTTTTGAAATATTTTCTTCAAGTGTAACTTCACAACCTACGCAGGTCATTCCATTTACGCCAATTTTTTTTCTAACAATATCCGATTCTTTAACAACAATTACTTTTTCAGGTTTTTTATCTGATGATGAGCACGATGTTATAATGGAAACATTAATTGCAGTTAATAAAACAATTATTATATTTTTAAATTTCATCTCTGATACTTTTTAAGGTTAATAATTAACAACTTCCTATTCCTGCTTTAACTAAATCATCTTTTGTGATTTCTACATTTTTGCAACAGCCGATTAATTTTCTGTCCACTGCGATAGCGGGAAGTCTTTTTACACCATATTCTTTCATTTTAGTGATACCTTCCTTGTTCTTGTTTTGTTCGGATAAATTGTGAATAATTATTTCACAGTTTTCACAAGCCGTTTCTTTAACTAATACCACAATAGGCTCACATACCGGGCATCCTGCGGTAAAAATTTCTATTTGTCGTTTCATCTTATTTTGAGATTAAATTAATAATGGAACAAAGATGAGAACAATAGGTAGGGGGTATCCAAATATTATTCAACTTTTTTTTCGTTAAAGTCTTTTAGTCTGTTTTCAATAGTTTGTATTTCTTTGAGTTTGTTTGTTAAATCAGATAGTTCCAAATTAGGGAACTCTTTTTTCAAGTATTCAATTTTTTCTTCATTTCCACAATTTCCGGGACAAGAATCAACCGCCTTAACAATTCCAATTGCAAGTGCTTTTCGATAAACTTCATCTAAAAGCAAATAATGTGCTTTTTGTATTCCCTTGTCAACGGATTTGAATTGGATATTTATTTGCTCAGGGTCTTTTCCTTCATCCAACATTTTTATAATTCCGTTGATTTGTCCACTCAGAGTTTTCAGTCTGGTTTTAATATCTGAAACCAGATCAGTAGGAAGTTTTGTATTTTTATTGTTCATTTTCTGTCGCTTTTTTGCTTGCAACTATCGTATATGTTTGCGTTGAACTTTTTCAATATTAGCAATTTCATTGATTAAGTATAATCGTTAAACATATTGTTGTATGCCATGTCCCAAATTTACAAAAAAGATAATGAAAAATGATTTATTGCATTAAATACTTGTATTTTGGTAGTAAATCATACCATTTGTAAATTTTAGAGCGAAAAACTTAAATAATAGCAAATTGCCCAAATTATGTATAGCCTGTATTGTGCTTTCGTTTTATTCCTCAAAGTAACTCATAAACTCTTTAAATTCACCAATGCCCGGCGAAACATCAATATCGCCTAACAAGAAAGTAGTTAATCCTCCTCGCTTCTTTGCTAATAGTTCTTTCCAAACTGTTGATTTTATCGAACATATCAGTTTCAAAGCCTTCAATGAAGGAACACATTTGGTTTCCAGCGTACAATTGGTACAAGAACTTTTTCACACCAAATTAAAGCTTTTAGGTGCCGATGGAATTTATGCCACAAATGCCAACAGAAAGTATTGCAGACAAAATAATATACTCACAGGCTTTGTCAGAAAAGGACATGCAGGCAAGCATGAAAGCAACTTAACCGCAATAATTCATGAAATTCTCTTTATGCAGATACAAGGCACCGAATTCCGCCGACATATCTTTATATTTCAAGGAATTCGTAACGAAGTAGATGCGTGAAGAGAATTTCAAGCAACACCCAAATTTGAGTGCGTTTATTTTATAATAAAGCCAACTTAATGTGTTGCTAAAAAGGATATTACAATACAGCTATGACAAAAGCGGTGAATTTTGCGGGTTAAAGCAAATCCGCAGAAGTATCAATATAAAGCGTACAACGGAAATGGAAGGCAGTTTTAGAAAACAAAAAAACATTACAATTTAGAGTGCATAAATGCATGCACAGAGATAACAGAGCTTTTGTGGATATTTTTTGGTATCCATACGGCAAATGCTGTTGAGATAGGCAGGCGAATAAAACAGCGACAGAA
>JALWNR010000668.1 GCA_027083715.1 Bacteroidales bacterium | reverse complement strand
TGAGCTCTAATTGGATGATCGCTGCCTGTATGTAGTTCTATTTCAAGTAAATAATAACGATTTGTTCGCCCAATTAAGCTATAGCTTAAACTTGCTTTTTTTGCTCCTGCTTTCAATTTATCCGAAGCATAAGATTTATTCTGTTTCTGATTTTTTATCAGATAATGCTCCAATGTACCGGTTTCCTGAGGCGGTGGATTATCTACTACAGCCCAGTAAATTTTTTTAATATTTTTATCTTTAAAAAGCTGATTCATTCGGCTCAAAGCCTTGCTTGTACGTGCAAAAATAACAATTCCGCTGGTAGGGCGATCCAAACGATGCACCAAGCCCAGAAAAACCTCACCGGGTTTATTGTATTTTTTCTTAATATAGGCTTTTACCCTATCCAATAATGGCTCATCACCGGTTTTGTCACCTTGCACTATCTCTCCAACAGCTTTATTAACAATAATCAAGTGATTGTCTTCGTATAAAATTTGCATGTTTATTCTGTTATATCACAAATATAATGATTTATTGCCTACAAAAGTTAAATGCTCTCAATATTTCCACTTTCCACTTTCAACTCACTCCGCTTGCCGCATAGACAGTTGTATGCGTTTACGCGGAATATCCACACTAATCACCTTTACTTTTACCTGTTGATTAAGCGAAACCACATCTGCCGGATTACTCACATACTCGTTTTTCAATTCCGAAATATGTACCAAACCGTCTTGTTTTACGCCCACATCTACAAAAGCACCAAAATTGGTAATATTGGTAACAATTCCGGGCAATACCATTCCTTCGTATAAATCCTCAATTTTATGAATGCCTTGGGCAAACTCAAACACCGAAATTTTGGTACGCGGGTCGCGCCCCGGCTTTTCCAATTCTGACAGAATGTCTTTTAGCGTAGGGATACCTATTTTATCATCCACATAAGCCTCCAAACGAATTTGCTTACGCTTTTTCTCATCCTTGATGAGTTCCTCAACAGTGCTACTCAGGTCTTTTGCCATCTTTTCCACCACATGATACGATTCGGGATGCACCGCACTGTTATCCAAAGGATTTTTCGCCTTGGGAATGCGCAAAAAACCGGCAGCCTGCTCAAAAGCCTTCGCGCCCATACGTTTTACCTTCTTTAACTCTTTCCGGCTCTTAAACGCGCCGTTTTCCTTTCGGTAATCCACAATATTTTGCGCCAATTGCGGACCCAAACCCGAAACATAGGTTAAAAGCTGCTTGCTGGCAGTGTTTAAATCCACACCCACAAGGTTTACGCAGCTCTCCACTACCGTGTCCAAACTTTTTTGCAGTTTGTTTTGATCCACATCGTGCTGATACTGCCCCACTCCTATTGATTTCGGGTCGATTTTTACCAATTCCGCCAAAGGATCCATCAGCCGGCGACCAATAGAAACCGCCCCGCGCACCGTTACATCGTATTCAGGAAACTCTTCACGGGCAATTTTTGATGCCGAATAAATAGAAGCTCCACTCTCATTTACCACAAAAACCAGTACATCACGGTCAAATTTCACGGCGCGCTTGATAAAATTCTCTGTTTCGCGTCCGGCAGTCCCGTTGCCTATGGCAATGGCTTCCATATCGTATGAGCTGACCAAATGCCTGATTTTTTTTGCTGCCTGAATGGTTTCTGATTGCGGCGGATGCGGATAAATGGTTTCGTTATGCAAAAGATTACCCTGTGCATCCAAGCATACCACTTTACAACCGGTACGATAGCCCGGGTCAATTGCCAAAACGCGCTTTTCACCTAAAGGTGAACTCAAAAGCAATTGGCGCAAATTTTTCGCAAACACACGAATGGCTTCCTCATCAGCTTTTTCTTTTATGATGTTGCGATATTCGGTTTCGATGGATGATTTCAACAAGCGCGAATAAGAATCGGCAAGGGCTTCGGATAATTGCTTTGCCGAATCATTATTCGTATGAATGTATCTACGTTCCAGCAAATAAATCGCCTCCTCTTTTGAGGGTGCAATATTCAACTTCAGAAAACCCTCTTTTTCGCCCCTGAACATTGCTAATACCCTGTGCGAGGGACTTTTCATCATCGGTTCTTTCCATTCAAAATAATCTTTATATTTTTGTCCATCTTCTTCTTTTCCTTTTACTACGGATGTTTCTATAATCGCCTCTTTTTCAAATAATTTACGGACAATATTTCGTGCCTGTACATCTTCATTTATTTTTTCGGCAATAATATCACGTGCCCCCTGCAGTGCTTCATCAACATCAGCTACTTCATCGTTCAAAAACTTTTCAGCTTCCAACTCAATATCGATATTTTTTTCTTTAAAAATAAGCTCAGCCAAAGGCTCCAAACCTTTTTCACGCGCTTTTACTGCACGGGTTTTGCGTTTTTGTTTGTAGGGCAAGTATAAATCTTCCAGCTCATTCATTTCCTGCGCTTTCATTATTTGTACACGCAGTTCATCGGTCAGTTTTCCGGCTTTTTCAATGGCAGCCAAAATACTTTCGCGGCGTTTTTCAATTTCGGTATATTTTTCCTGTAAATTTTTAATTTCCGATATTT
>JALWNR010000667.1 GCA_027083715.1 Bacteroidales bacterium | reverse complement strand
GTTCATAAACAAATAATGTTGATACATCTATAAATTTTGACTATTGGTCAAATTTGTATCTGATAAATGTTCTTTGCCCACACCGGATTAAATAAATTTTAAGTAAATTTGATAAATACTTTGATAGTAAGCCTGTTTGTTTATGAATTTACTCAATTGTTTTGTTTTCCGTAAAAAATATAGAAAAATTTTAATCCTTTTTTTAATTCTCTTGTTTACATTAAAGATAGCCGGACAAGAAGATTATTCAAGAATAGATGTACTTATTGAAGATGGAAATTTTGATGAAGCAATTCAGTTGGGAACCACTTTGTTAAAAGATGATCCTGATAATTCTGAATTGAACTTTAAGTTAGGATACTCTTATTTAATGACAGCACAACGAAAAGCTAAATCTATTCCTTATTTTGAGAGGTCGGTTGAATTGCTGGATAACAAAAATAAAAAGCAGAACGGATTATTTTTTGAAGCCCGCTTTTATCTTGGAAAAGCTTATCATAACAATTATGAATTTGAAAAAGCAATTCAACTTTTTAAAAAACTGGCAGAAACAACAAAAAACAATAAATTGTTAGAGGCAATAAATCAAGAAATCAGCCAGTGTGAGGTAGGTATTAAACTGATGAGAGAACCTGTGAAAATGCAGATTAATAATCTGGGTAATAATATTAATTCTGAATATTCAGATCACAGCCCGGTAATTACAGCTGATGAATCTGTTTTGATTTTCACTTCACGAAGAAAAAGATATGAGGGCGAAAAGATGGAAGAAGATGGTCAGTATAATGAAGATATTTACATATCATATAATGAACAGAACTCATGGGAAAAAGCAAGAAGTATCAGTGAAAATATAAATACGGATAAACATGAGGCTACCATTAGTATATCACCGGATGGAAATCAAATATTTATATATAGCAGTGAAGATGCGGGAACCATTCTTGTGAGTTATTTAACAGGAGATGAATGGTCGGTTCCTGAGCGTTTGGGTGAAAACATCAATACTAAATATAGAGAAACCCATGCATCCATGTCAGCGGATGGAAAATACCTGTACTTTACCAGCGATCGCCCTGGGGGTTACGGCGGTTTAGATATTTATGTTTCAGAAAAACAAAAAGATAGTACTTGGGGTAAAGCGGTTAATCTCGGTTCTACCATTAATACTGAGCTTGATGAAGAAGGTCCTTTTATCCATCACGATGGTATATCTTTATATTTTAGCTCAAAAGGACATGAAACAATGGGCGGATTTGATATATTTTTAAGTAAAAAAAATGAATTTGGAACATGGACGCTACCCAAAAATCTTGGATACCCTATAAACACAGTTGACAATGATGTTTTTATAACATTAACCCCTGATGGAAAAAGAGCTTATTTTTCTTCCTATCGCGAAGATGGTTTTGGAAGTACGGATATTTATATGATGGCAATGCCCGAAGCAGAAGAAAAGCCGGTTACAGTGGTAAAAGGTAAAGTAATCACTTGTAATAATCAAGAAGATGATGTTATTATAACTGTGTATGATAGTGAAAATGATGATTTATTAGGTCTTTATAAACCTAATTCAAAAACTGGCAAATACCTTTTTATTTTACCTCGTGGCAGGAATTATTATGCAATTTACGAAGTAAACGGTGAAGAAAAGCATCAGGAACAATTTTTTATTAGTGAAAATGCTGATTTTCAGGTAATTTATAAAACTATATCTTTAATTAAAGGTAGTCCGTGTGATGAGACTCCGGTTGAACCTATGGCTCAGAAGGAAACAGACAATGTTGACTTATATACATTGTGGGAAAAGGAAGAAGGTGTTACTGTGGTTGAAAATGTGATTTTTAGAATAAACAGTTCGCAATACGGGGGTTTTAAAACGAATTTAGAAAAACTTGCAGGATACTTAAAGGATAATCCGAAAACTAAAATTGAGATAGTAGGATATTCCGATACGCAAGGACCTGAAACATACAATTTAAAATTGTCTGAGCGCAGAGCAAAAGTTGTATATGATTATCTGTTGCGGCTTGGAGTGAGTAAAAAACAGCTTAGTTATAAAGGTGCAGGCATCAAAAGCCAGATATCGATTAATCAGTATAAAGATGGCTCTTATGTTTGGGAATCCTTACCCTATAACCGAAGGGTCGAGTTTGAAATAGTAAATGATGCTGAAAAAAAATTAAAAATAGTTCCTGTTCGCATACCTGTACTTTACAGATTCAATGTTAAGCTCGAAGAAGTTAAAAAGGAATTAGCCCGTCTGGATTCGGTATATATTATTCAACTTGGAGCATTTAGTGAGCCTGTTCAGCGTGAAGTATTTAAAAATATTAAGGATGTACAAATGTACTACACCGGAAAGCTTTATAAATATTCAACCGGTAGGTTTAAAGAACTCAGTAAAGCTGAAAAAGAGCTTGCAAGAGTTCGGGAAATGGGATACAAAGATGCATATATCAGAAAACTTTCCGAGTATTATGTGAATATGCATAAACGCTACGATATAAATTAACTCTAAATTAAGCATGTCCGGTAAAATAATATTCTGTTAATTTGTATTCCTGAAAACATGGACATTAGCTTTGTGAAAAAAGAATATTTATATAAAACGATATTATTTATCCTGTTATTAATTTCATCTTGCAGCAATATGGACTTAAAAGTTGGTGATAATGCGCCTTCCTTTTCCTTACTAAATCAAGAAAGCGATACCATAACTCTTGAAAATCTGATAAAGAACAATGTATTGGTTTTGTTTTTTTATCCTAAAGATGAGACAAAAGGCTGTACTGCTCAAGCATGTAAATTCAGAGACGATTATGAGATTTTTAAAGAGCTTGGAGCAGTAGTTGTAGGTATTAGTTCTGACTCTGTTGATGCACATCAAAATTTTATTCAAAATCATAAGCTGCCTTTTATGCTCTTGGCAGATGTTGACGGTAAAATACGTAAGAGATATGGGGTTCCTAAAACTTTGGGACTAATACCGGGCAGGGTAACATACATAATCAACAGACAAGCTAAGATTATCCATATTTTTAACTCTCAGTTAAACCCTAAGAAACATGTTTCCGAAGCCATTTCTGTAATAAAGAGCACGCTAAAATAAGTTTATTTGTCAGCTAATTTTTTTAATTTTTCTGAGTTTTCATTTAATATGGATGATAATGAATTTATATTCTCAGATATCCGGCTTATTTCTTGTGCCATTGTATTAATTATTTGCATTCCTGAGTTAATCTGGTTGATACCTTCTTTTTCCAAACCTATTGATTCACTGATTTGCAAAATGTAATTAAAACTCTTATCCACTTCATTAACCATTTGCGACATATAAGTTCCTGCCTGGTCTGAAAGGGCAATTCCTTCATTAACCAAACTTACAATTTGTTTTGCAGCCTCTTGACTTTTTTCTGCTAATTTTTTAACCTCGGCAGCAACTACCGAAAAACCTTTACCTGCTGTTCCTGCCCGGGCTGCCTCTATTGCTGCATTTAATGCTAATAAATTGGTTTGTCGTGCAATTTCATTGATTATACCAATTTGGCTGCTAATATCACTTATTGAATTAAAAACTCTACTCAGTGCCAAATCACTTTTTTTAATTAATTTTTTTGAATTTTCTGTTATTTCTGACGTATTTCCTGCATATTCTGCATTATTGTTTATGGATAAAGTTAGGTTTTCAATGGTTGAAGTCATTTCTTCAATATTGGCAGCTTGACCACTGGCATTGTTCGATAAATTGATAATCGTATTTTGTAGTTTTTGAGATAATTCTCGTTGAATTTTTACAGATTTTTGTAGTTCTTGAATAATTTCTTGTAATTGTTTATTCTGTTTATCAACTTTTTGTGAATGAAGTTCAGTAATTTTCTGTGATGAACTTGATAGAAAATAAATAAAATAAAGTGCCATTACACTTCCTAAAATACTAAATATACTGTTAATCACAATGGGTTTTATTCCTTCTGACACTAGGTCTTGATGCATTAAATATATTCCTATAATACCCAATATTGCCATTAATCCGTTTAGAAATAAAATATTTTTCGATGCAAATATTGAACCTGCAATATAGAATACTGTTATAATAAAATAGCTGGCAATATAAGGCATAAAAGAACCATTATTCTCTTTAAAAAAAGCAACAGCTATTATTTCAACGGCTAGAATTGCAATAGCAAAGAAATTTCCTGCAAATTTATATTCAAAATTTTTTACTACGATTAAACTCACTATCCCTACAGATATTAGCATATAGTGGACATAGAATTTTGAAAATAAAAACTTATTACTGATAATTGAGAAAATTATAATATTAATCAAAACAAGAGACATTGCTAATAAATTAACAATAACTATTGCCTTTGTTTTTTGCTTAATCATGTGAGGAGCATTTTCTGCTTTTTGGGTAAAATATTCTATAAGTTTCATCTGTTTTTATTTTAAATTATTTCTATTGCCACACTAAACACCCGTGAATACCAGGGAAGTGGTCATTTGTTTGTTTTAAATAATTATGTCCTTGTGTGTCAAGTTTATTTGTTATGGATGTTCTACGTGATTTTTTTACTATTTTTTTACAGTATAGCCTGTTCCTCTACTGCAGAAGAACCACACGATTAAAGTAATTATTTCTTTATGTGATAAATAAACTTTAACTCACGGATACAAAAATTAAAATAAATTTGTAAGTGATTATTTCAATCTTGCTTGTTCATTTTGTCGTTTCATTTTTCCTTTCCAAAGATAAAAAAATAATTTTAAAATAAAATTGCTAAATTTAGGAGAATTATAAAATATTGCACCTGTCAATTTGTCTTTGATTGTTTATTTTTAATGTCAATATGTCTTGATTTTGCTTGGTTTTTATTCTGGCAGTAAAATTGATAGTCCAGAAACGAATAAGAAATAAAAAAAGGAGATTTAATTATGAACTTAAATAATTTTACAATAAAATCACAAGAAGCCGTTCAAAAAGGACAGCAAATTGCTATGGAATTTGGTCATCAGGCAATTGAACCGGCACATATTTTAAAAGGTGTGCTGGATGTTGATGACAATGTCAGTGCGTTCTTGTTAAAAAAAATGGGGGTTGACCCTTTAAATTTTGAGCGTGTGCTCGATAGTATTATTAATTCTTACCCGAAAGTAAGCGGGGGAGAAGCTTATTTGTCAAACGAAGGGCAAAAGGCTTTGCAAAAGGCAATCAGTCTTTCCAAAGAGTTTGGCGACGATTATGTTGCCGTTGAGCACATTATATTGGGTATTTTGGCAGCAGGTGGTCAGGTGGCTCAAATGATGAAAGATTTGGGTATCACCGAAAAACACATGAAACAGGCTATTGAAGAATTGCGCAAAGGCTCAAAAGTAAACAGCCAAACTGCCGAAGATACTTATAACTCACTGGAGCGTTACGCAATCAACTTAAATGAGCGTGCACGTACCGGTAAATTAGACCCTGTGATTGGTCGTGATGATGAAATCCGTAGGATTTTGCAAATATTGTCGCGCCGTACCAAAAACAATCCAATTTTGATTGGTGAACCGGGTGTGGGTAAAACAGCCATTGCCGAAGGTTTGGCGCATCGTATTATCAATGGTGATGTGCCTGAAAACCTGAAATCAAAGCAAATCTACTCATTGGATATGGGTGCTTTGATTGCCGGAGCCAAATATAAAGGTGAGTTTGAAGAGCGTTTAAAAGGTGTGGTGAAAGATGTGTTGGCATCGGATGGCGAAATTGTGCTGTTTATTGATGAAATTCACACTTTAGTAGGTGCCGGAAAAGGTGAAGGCGCCATGGATGCAGCCAATATCTTGAAACCTGCTTTGGCTCGTGGCGATTTACGTGCAATTGGTGCTACTACTTTGAGCGAATATCAGAAATATTTTGAGAAGGATAAAGCTTTGGAGCGTCGTTTCCAAATTGTGATGGTGGACGAGCCGGATACTATGAGTGCCATTGCCATTTTGCGTGGTTTGAAAGAACGATATGAAAATCACCATAAAGTGCGGATTAAAGACGATGCAATTATTTCAGCCGTTGAGTTATCGCAAAGATATATTACCGACCGGTTTTTGCCCGATAAGGCAATTGACCTGATTGATGAGGCTGCTGCACGTTTGCGCCTGGAAATGAACTCGGTTCCTGAAGAAATTGATGAAATTCAACGTAAAATTAAGCATCTGGAAATTGAGCGTGAGGCAATTAAGCGCGAAAAGAACAAAAAACGACTGGAAGAGCTGAACAAAGAATTAGCCAATTTGCAAGATCAGCTGAATGATTTTATGGCTAAATGGAAAGCTGAAAAAGAGCTGATTGAGAAAATTCAGAAGTACAAGCAAAATATTGAAAATTATAAAATTGAAGCTGACCGTGCCGAACGCGAAGGTGATTTTGGTAAGGTTGCTGAAATTCGTTACGGAAAAGTAAAAGAAGCCGAAGAGGCGATTGAAAAACTGAAAGTAGAATTGCAGGAAATGCAAGCAAGTTCCAGCCTGATACGTGAGGAGGTTGGTCCGGAAGATATTGCCGAATTGATTGCACGCTGGACGGGTATTCCGGTGAGCAAGATGCTGCAAAGCGAGCGCGAAAAACTTTTGCACCTTGAAGATGAGTTGCACAAACGTGTTGTGGGACAGGAAGATGCCATTCAGGCAATTGCCGATGCAGTTCGCCGTAGTCGCGCCGGTATGCAAGACCCAAATCGCCCGATTGGTTCGTTCATCTTTTTGGGTACAACCGGTGTGGGTAAAACCGAATTGGCAAAAGCACTGGCTGAGTTCCTGTTTGATGACGAGCACATGATGACACGTATTGATATGTCTGAGTATCAGGAGCGTCATTCGGTATCGCGCTTGGTAGGAGCACCTCCCGGATATGTAGGTTATGACGAAGGCGGACAATTAACCGAAGCCGTTCGCCGTAAACCTTATTCGGTAGTGCTTTTGGACGAGATTGAAAAAGCACACCCGGACGTGTTCAATATCTTGTTGCAGGTACTGGATGACGGACGATTGACCGATAATAAAGGAAGAACGGTGAATTTTAAAAACACCATTGTGATTATGACTTCCAATATCGGTTCGCACTTGATTCAGGAAACTTTTGAAAATCTGAATGATGAAAACAAAGAAGAATTGGTGGAAGAAGCCAAAAACAAAGTTTTTGAATTATTGAAAAAATCAATTCGTCCGGAGTTTTTGAACCGGATTGACGAAACAATTATGTTCCTGCCATTGAGTAAGGATGATATTAAAGGAATTGTTGAAATACAGTTTGGTAAAATACAAAAAATGCTTGAGCAGCAAGGCTTTAAACTGGAAATTACCGAAGCTGCCGCTCAATGGATTGGTGAGAAAGGGTATAGTCCGCAATTTGGTGCACGCCCGGTGAAACGTGTATTGCAAAAATATGTTTTGAATGAATTATCAAAACAGATATTGGCAGAAACAGTTTCCAAAGAACATCCGATTATTATTGATGTGGAAAATGGAAATCTGATATTTAAAAATTAAAGTAGCCTTATTGTTTGAAAAAATCCCGAAGTTTTTAGCTTCGGGATTTTTTTTGTGCTTAACAACACAAATATTTTTCAGATTTAATTTTGTACTAATTTTGTAAAATTCTATTTTTGCGCTCAAATAAATAATACTTACAGGTAGTATTTAAAGTTTTGTAATGAAATTATCAAAAACAGCAGATTATTCTTTAAGGATTTTGAGTTTTATGGCTAAAAAACCGGAGCAAATTCATACAGCAAAGGATTTGGTGGCTAAGCTTAATATTTCGGATAAATATTTGCGCAGGCTTATGACGCAACTGTCGAAAACCGGTTTTATCAAAAGTATTCAGGGTAGGGAAGGAGGTTATAGTTTTACAAAACCTACGGAGCAAATATTTGTTAGTCAGATTATTGATGCTGTGGATGGTTTGGAAAAATATATGGGATGCATTATGGGCTTCGGAGACTGCTCAGATGATAATCCTTGTGCACTGCATAAAAAATGGGCGAAAGTTAGATCACAGATTATGATTTTATTTGAAACAACCTCTATTGCGGAGATGGCAGAGAAAGATGTGCAAAAGGTATAAAAAATTTTTTAAAATTAAATACTACTTTAAAGTAGTATTTAATGTTGTTTAACATATTTATTAACTATTTTATAAATAATCAAAATGAAGCAATCATTATTAGACAAGTTTATGACCCGAAAAGGTTTATACACGGGTTTTTGGATTATCGCACTTTTTATGGTGACGATGCTGATTTATTATACGGCTAATTTGCAAAAAGAAGTGCCGCCGATACCTAAAACGGTAAAATCGGAAAGTGGTGAAGTATTATACACCTACGATGATGTAGTGGCGGGTAAAGGTTTTTTTCAGCAGTTCGACCTGATGGACTGGGGTACTATGCTGGGGATGGGTGCTTATATGGGACCTGATTTTACAACTGATTTTTTGCATTACAGAGCAGAATTCCTTTATGATTTTTATGCACAAAAATTATACGGTAAATCAAATAAAGAATTGACCGATGTGGAGCGCGGAGCTGTTAAAGAGCGCGTAAAGCAGGATGTAAAAAAGCAGACAAAATTGTTGGAAGCAGGTACGGTTTATACCGATGCTTCGGCTGCCGCATATCATAAAAATGTAGATTATCTGGTTGATTTACTGGTGAATGGCGACACAGAAAGAGCTTTTCCAGGAGGGATAATTTTACCTGAAGAAGCTGAGAAAATAGCTGCTTTTGTTGATTGGTCACAACTGGTGGCATCATCAATTCGTCCCGGAACTGAAGGTACAACAAGTGAGCGTACTTGGTCAAATAACTGGCCACCCGAACCGCTTTTAGATCAGACCACTGGTTTTAATTCGCATATTATTTCACTATGGGAATTTTTGATTCTTTGGACATTGACCATTCTGGTAATTTTTATCGCTTATGAATATCTTTTCAAAAAAGATCCGGACGAAAAACTGGAACCGGCAATGAAAATTACAAAATTATACAAGTCGCAAGCTAAATTATTGAAATATGTGGTAATTGTAGCTGCTCTTTTCTTTGTGCAGTTAATCATTGGCGGTTATCTGGCACACCTTTATACCGAACCAAGTAAAGATTTTATTGTTTCGCAAGGAATTTTGCCTTTCAATGTGTTGCGTTCAATGCACACGCAGTTGGCTATTTTATGGGTTGCCGTAGGCTGGCTGGTTGGCGGATTGCTAATTGCCCCGTGGGTAGCAAACAAAGATCATAAATATCCATGGTTGGTGGATGTACTTTGGGTTGCGCTAGTTGTTGTAACTGTGGGTAGTTTAATCGGTTTATATATGGGTGCAACAGGTCAGATGCGCGAAACATGGTTCTGGCTGGGCAACGAAGGTCGTGAGTTACTTAATCTTGGGCGCGTTTGGGATATTGGTTTAGTAATAGGCTTGGTATTTTGGTTTATACTGATTGTTTCATTAATTAAAAAAGCTGCAACCAACAACCCGATTGTAAGTACCATTATCTGGTCAGCCTTTGCTATTGCCACTTTGTACATTGCAGGAATGATGCCTGTTCATAAAATTATGCCAAACTTTACGGTAGATGATTATTACCGTTGGTGGGTAATTCACCTTTGGGTAGAATTAACTTTTGAATTGTTTGCAGCGGGTGTAATTGCTTTCTTTACCGTTTCTTTAGGACTGATTTCTCAGAAAGTAGCTGTGCGTACAATGCTTTTTGAACTGTTTTTGATTATGTTGAGCGGAACTTTGGGTGTAGGTCATCACTATTGGTGGCAAGGATTGGACGAATACTGGATTGCCATTGGTGGAATATTCTCAGCATTAGAGCCTTTGCCTTTGGCATTGATGATTGTTGAAGCAATGAAAAACCGCAGAGAGCAAAAAGCCGCAGGCGAAAAATTCGATTTTGCAATACCCTTTTTGTGGATTTCAGGCTCGGCAATTCTGAACTGGATTGGAGCTGGTTTTTTTGGTATGGTAATAAACACACCCACAATTAGTTATTTCTCGCACGGAACTTATTTAATTATGCCTCACGGACATATTGCTTTATTGGGTGCATTCGGATACATTTCTTTGGCTTTCTTATATATGACCGCACGAGCCAATTCTTTGGCAAAAGGTTTGGTTTGGAATGAAAAATTATCACGTTATGGATTTTGGTTCTTAACCATCGGTGCTTTATTATTTGCAATACCTACTTATATTATTGGTATTGAACAAACAAAAATTGCAAGTGATTTGGGTTATTTTTATGCAAGATTAAGAGATGCGGTTGAGCCGATGAAAGTATGGATGTGGCTGCGTTTAATACCGGATACCTTGATGATTGTTGGTGGTGGTATTATTTTGTATGATTTAACTGCAAAAGTTTTCTTTTCAAAAAAAGAAGCTTAAGCTGTATTATTACTTTCGGTGGGCTTCGCTGTTCATAAAATTTTCTTTTCCGAAACAAGTTTGGAACAGGTAATAGATAAAAAGCCTGTTCCGATTCATCGGAATGCGCAAAGATAAAAGTAAAGCTCCCGAACTTTAATCTAATGAGCCAAATGCGAATAAATTTAAGTGTTGTATTTCTTAACCGCAACACTTGTAATTATCAGTTAAGCAGTTTGATACAAGAAAATCAACAAAAACCTGTGAATAATATGGGTTAATTATTGGTTTTGAGTAATAGTTTGACTTGTAAATCCGTTAGGAATTTGTTTCCTAACGGATTTTTTTATTGAAAATGTTTGCTTAACCGCAATAATTCATGAAATTCTCTTTATGCAGATACGAGGCACCGAATTCCGCCGACATATCTTTATATTTCAAGGAATTCGTAACGAAGTAGA
>JALWNR010000666.1 GCA_027083715.1 Bacteroidales bacterium | reverse complement strand
ATCCCGATTTTCGGGACAGGTACCCGAAAGTATTCGGGAGTAAACAATGCCGATAGACTTTTAGTTTTGTATTAAGAGCTTGCGAATTAATATAATTACTAAAAGCGTATCGGTATAAAGCTTATTTAACAAATAATACTCAGTGTAAACATATTTATTGTATATTTAAAGTAATAATCTATATTTTTTAAATATTATATAATATGTTGATTATGTGTTAATTAAAAAATGTTGTCGCTTCTATAATTATTATAAAAGCGAGTTTCCGGCATATTGTTAAATGTCATTACAAATTTAAATTAGGCAGATATAAACTATTAGCTTACTTTTGTGCTCTTTTTGAATTAGAAAAAATAAATTTTAGTATGCAGAATATCAGAAATATTGCGATTATTGCGCATGTTGACCATGGTAAAACTACTTTAGTTGATAAAATGCTTATTGCTACCGGACAGTTTAAAGATCATGAAAAGCCCGGAGCTTTAATTATGGATAACAATGATTTAGAAAAGGAACGCGGAATTACTATTCTTTCAAAAAATGCTTCGGTAATATATAAAGGTGTAAAAATAAATATTATTGATACTCCCGGACACGCTGATTTTGGTGGCGAAGTAGAACGTGTGCTTAATATGGCAGATGGAGTTTTGCTGTTGGTTGATGCTTTTGAAGGACCAATGCCTCAAACGCGTTTTGTTTTACAAAAAGCAATTGATTTAGGATTAAAACCCATTGTGGTAATTAATAAAGTAGATAAACAAAACTGCCAGCCGGATATTGTTCAGGAGCAAGTTTTTGATTTGATGTTTAATTTGGGTGCAAGCGAAGAACAATTGGATTTTCCAACGCTTTATGGGTCTGCTAAAAACGGTTGGATGGCATTTGAAGATTGGAAAACTGTTGGAAAAGATATTACTCCTTTGCTTGATGCTATTTTGGAACATATTCCTGCTCCTGATTATTTAAAAGGTACTCCTCAATTGTTAATTACTGCTTTATCATACTCTAGTTATGTGGGGCGAATTGCTATTGGGCGCTTGAATCGTGGTGAGTTGAAAGTGGGAATGCCTATTTCATTAGTAAAAAGAGATGGGGCAGTGGTACGTTCAAAAGTAAAAGAGCTGTTTATTTTTGAAGGTTTGGAGCGTAAAAGTGTTGAAAGTGTCCTGTCGGGTGAAATTTGTGGTTTAGTGGGTATCGAAGGTTTTGATATTGGTGATACGGTTGCTGATTTTGAAAACCCCGAAGCTTTAGACCCAATTGCTATTGATGAACCGACAATGAGTATGGTTTTTACCATTAATGATTCTCCGTTTTTTGGTCAAGATGGTAAATTTGTTACCTCTCGCCACTTAAAAGATCGCTTACATAAAGAGTTAGAAAAAAATCTTGCCTTGCGCGTTGAAGAAACTGATTCTGCAGATAAATTTAATGTGTATGGGCGTGGTGTATTGCATTTATCGGTTTTAATTGAAACCATGCGTCGCGAAGGATACGAACTACAAGTTGGTCAGCCGCAAGTACTGTTTAAAACCATTGCCGGCGAAAAGCATGAACCCATTGAGGAGATGACTATTGATGTTGCCGAAGAATTTGCAGGAAAAGTTATTGATTTGCTTACTAACCGTAAGGGAGAAATGCTGACAATGGAAACAAAAGATGATCGTGTTGTTTTAGAGTTTAAAATCCCTTCGCGCGGAATTATTGGTTTGCGTACCAAAATGTTAACACAAACTAATGGTGAAGCCATTATGTCGCATAGGTTTATTGATTATGAACCTTATAAAGGAGAAATTGAAAAAAGACAAAACGGCTCCTTGATTTCTATGGAAACAGGACAGGTTTTTGCTTATGCTTTGGATAAATTGCAGGACAGAGGTAAGTTTTTTATTGCTCCAACGCAAAAAGTATATGCCGGACAAGTCATTGGCGAAAGTGCCAAAAGTGGCGATATAGTTGTAAATGTGTGTAAGTCAAAAAAATTAACAAATATGCGTGCTTCCGGTGCGGATGATAAAGTACGAATTGCTCCGCCTATTGTATTTAGCCTCGAAGAAGCGCTGGAATACATTCAGGAAGATGAATATGTTGAAATTACTCCGATAACTTTTCGTATCCGAAAAATAATTTTAAATGAAATAGATCGTAAAAGGCAAAATAAAAAATAAAACAGATGTATTTCTGTACAATAAAAAAAGCCGATTATTACAATCGGCTTTTTATTTTTTAGTTTATTGGCTGGTGTGCTTGTTTGCAGTAATGAATACCAAACTAGTGTCGTGTCAAGTGTATTATGTCGTAAAAGTTACAGAAAATTTTGTTGAGAGCAAGGCAGAAATTTTTAGAATAGCCGTAGCTATTGTTAAAATTTTTAACACAGCTATCGGTAAAATTTTCAAAACTTGGTATGATAAAATATGCTTGATACGACACTAGGGTATATGATGTTTTATCCCCAAAATGGTAATATCATCCGTTTGTTCCTCATGGGCTTTCCATCGATTAAAAGTTTCTAATAACTTTATTTTTTGTTCTTTCATAGGAAGATGACTAATGC
>JALWNR010000665.1 GCA_027083715.1 Bacteroidales bacterium | reverse complement strand
ATTAGCTCCGCTAAATGTCAGTGCTCCGCCGGTGGTAAAAGTACCGCCTAAACTCACTGTATTACCGCCAATGCTTGAAACTGTCATATTGCCTGTATTATCAATGCTTGCATCGCCACTTAAGGTTACGCCGGCAGCTACATTACTCGCATTACCGACAAATATTTGTGCACTGTTTAAAGTATTGCTTGTCGCAATTTGATTATCTACATATGTCTGATTTGCCAATGTGCCACTGGTGGGTAATGTTACATTAGAACCGGCAGGATTAGCATTTAAAGTAATGTTATCAGTTGTTGTGCTAAAACTACCTCCCAGCGATATTGCACTTCCGCCGATTGTATTTATTGTTACATTACCCATGTTTGTGAGTGTAATATCACCGGAAATTGCTCTGGAAAATAAATTGTTCCCATTGCCGATAAGAATTTGCCCATCACCTCGTGCATCCAATTGTATTGCAGATCCACTCTCTCCAACCAATATTCTTCCATCCAATAAATTAGTTGTTAAAAAATTATTTTGCACGTAGCTTTCTGTAGCTATTGTACCTGTAACAGGTAAAGTAAGTATTGTATTTCCTTGTGAATTAAATTGAACAGTATGTCCTCCGGATATAGTGAAACTATTGCTAATTCCCAACCAATCAATCTTAGTCCGGTCAGCAGTTGTAAAATGTTCTGGAAAACCGGTATTGTAAGCATTCACTATTTCTGTATTAGTCATATCGGCAGTAGCTCCATATTCAATACTATTGAGTAAAGTACGATCTGTACTGTTAAAATAATTTGGATATCCACTTTGATAAGCAGCTACTATTTCAGCAGAAGTCATATCAGCCGTAGCATTTGCTTCAATTCCATCCAGTTTTACACGATCGGTTGTAGTAAAATGATCAGGAAATCCCGTATTATAAGCATTTACCACATCTGCATCACTCATATCTCCAGTATTGGTTCCACTTAAATTTGCAGCAAAAATACTTCCTTGAAAAGTACCTCCATTTTGTTTGCTCACAAAATCATCCGGCAGTGCAAAGCTAACCGTATTGCCACCCGTTCCTCCACCAATAGTAAGTTCAACAATGTTTCCCACAATATTTGTTGAAAGGGTTTGCTCATCTGTATTTGTTCCCTGATAAGCAGACAAACTTATAGGTGTTGCATTAGAATTGTTTGTAATTACCAAGATATTGTTATTCAAAGATAAATCTTGTATTTCATTTGTTGGGTCTGCATCTGCATCATTCACTTCGTCAATAAATGAGCCTCCACTGTTAGACAATGTTACAGTATTTCCGCTTTTTGAAATTGTTTGCAGTTCATTTGAAGGGTCCGCATCTGCATCGTCTTTATTGGTAACATTTAGTGCCTGCAATGCGTAAGGTACAGCAAGTATTTGCGAAGTTCCCATAAACTGGTAATTTTCTCCTCCATCAATATCAATATCCACTTGAAGATAATAAGTATTACTACTCCAATCAATTTGAGAAAAATTACCCGTAATCGTAGAACCACTTCCTACATTCAACGAAACAATTCCAAATTCGTTTGTTGCATACTGAAAGACTTCTGCATATATTGCTTCCCCAACAGCACTACCTGCAAGAATACTTAATCTTAAAGAAATCATTTTATTAGCGATCAATGCTCCGGAAGCATCTCTTACAACTGCTTGATATCGAAATGAATTAGGTACTTGTGCAAAAATCATATTCCCAGACATAAAGCTGAGAATAAGTATTATAAATATCTTTTTCATCACTTTTATTTTTAGTTTTTAGAATTATAAGACTGTTGGTTTAATTAATCCGCACTATTTTAAATATTTTAATAAAACTACCGTCTTTTGAAAAGGTTTTCAGATAATAAATCCCATTTTTATAGGAACTGAAATCTATTTCTGTATTTTTATTATAAATGTCATTATATTTGATAATCTTGCCATTTTGATTTATTAACTGCCATGATATTTTTTTGTTCTCATGAGAAATAACTTTCAGAGATAAATAATTTGTAACAGGATTTGGAAATACTTTAAGTTCTATATTTCCTGAGTTATCAATATTAATAATTGAAGTTATTTTAATTTCGCTTTGTAAAAATCCCTGTGTAAGAACTAATTGATCTTTTACATAAGTAGTTGTTTGGAAATCGCCTAATGTCCATGATATTTGAGCGGCAGTATTGGCAAATTCACCTCCTGATGAAAGAATCGTTTCAGGTGAGAGCGTCTGTCCATAACCGGCTAAATATGCCAATAGAATAATATTCAGCGCAAAAAGTCTTTTCATATGGATAATTAGTTTTATGGTTTGATTTGGTCAATCTTTTTTAGATTTGATTTCAAATTTACTAAATATATTCAAACCATTTATGCCAATAAGTCTATATCAGGACTATTTAATCATTGAAAGGAATTATCTTGTATAGCAAATGTATGAGTTTGAAATAATGATACTTTCCATTCATCAAAAAATAAAAAAATCTTAAAAAAGATACTGTTATTTAGTATTGTAAAAAAACTGATTATTTATAATCCTTAAATCCGCAAGTATTTTTTA
>JALWNR010000664.1 GCA_027083715.1 Bacteroidales bacterium | reverse complement strand
GATTTAAATTATTATTGGTTGCATTAGCAACAATTAGTTTTACAGCATTTTATGCTTGTGGTGGAGAACAAAAAACTGACGAAGGAGAAAATACTGAAACTGAACAAGTTCAAGAAACTCCTGAAGCTCCTGAAACTCCTCAAGTAGAAGAACAAACTGAAGTTAAAGATTCAACTGCAGTTGAAAACACTGAAGAGAATGCAGAAACACCTGCTGAAGAAAAAACTGAAGGAGGAGAATAAAAGTGAAAACGATTAGATTAATTACTGCCGGATTATTTCTATCATTTATACTGGCTTGTAATTCGGAGAATTCAAATAATTCAAATAATCAGGGTACAGATTCTGTAAATGTACCTGTTGAAAATTCTGTAAAAGAAACATTAACAGATTCAACAGAAGCAAAAACAGAGGAAAACACCGGAAATGATCAATTAAATGAAGAATATACTGCAAAGTATATTTGTCCGAATCATGATAAAGGAAGTGGATCGGATAATCCGGGAGATTGTCCTGTTTGCGGAATGGAATTAATTGAAAATCCAAATTATCAGGCAAAGTAATATTTTATTGGCAGTAAGAAATGAACGCAAAGGACTTGTCGGATGATGAGTCCTTTTTTATTTGTACTTCATACCCCATCTCTTTTTCATCAATTCTTTTGTTTTGTTTTCTGCCGGATTATTTCCGGGTTGATAAAGCAATGTGCCGGATATTTTATCGGGTAAAAACTCCAAATCTACAAAGTTGTTCTCATAGCTGTGTGCATATTTGTAGTCGGCTCCGTAACCAATATTTTTCATCAGTTTTGTGGGTGCATTTCGCAAATGCAAAGGCACAGGCAAATCGCCGGTATCTTTTACCATTTGCATCGCCTGGTTTATTGCTGTATATGCCGAATTACTTTTGGGTGAGTTTGCCAGGTAAATGGTTGTTTCCGATAAAATAATTCGTGCCTCCGGCATACCGATTACATTAATTGCCTGAAAACAATTGTTTGCCAGCAAAAGCGCATTCGGATTGGCAAGCCCTATATCTTCGGCAGCTACGACGACCAGTCGTCGGGCTATAAATTTAATGTCTTCGCCACCTTCAAGCATACGTGCCAGCCAATATACTGCCGCATTAGGGTCGGAGCCGCGGATAGATTTAATAAAAGCCGAAATAATATCGTAATGCATTTCACCTTTTTTGTCGTAATACGATAAGTTTTCCTGCAATTTTGCAGTAACATTTTCATTATTGATGATGATTTTTTCTTCATCAAGATAGGAGTGGTATAAAAGTTCCAGTAAATTCAGCAGTTTACGTGCATCACCACCCGAAAAACGAAACAAGGCATCAGTTTCTTCAATAATAAATTCTTTATTTTCAAGCTCAGCATCATCTTTAATTGTTTTTTCCAGCAGGTTTTGCAGATCTTCTTCACCAAAAGAGTTTAAAATATACACCTGACAGCGCGAGAGCAAGGGTGAAATCACTTCAAACGAAGGATTCTCGGTAGTTGCACCGATTAAAGTTACAATACCTTGCTCTACGGCAGCCAAAAGGCTGTCTTGTTGTGATTTACTGAAACGATGAATTTCATCGATAAATAGAATAGGGTTGGGTGTATTGAAAAACTTTTGTTTTTTTGCCTGTTCAATGGCATTGCGCACATCTTTCACTCCCGAATGTACGGCACTCAGCTCATAAAACGGACGTTTTGAACTTTCGGCAATCAGTTTGGCGAGGGTGGTTTTACCCACACCGGGAGGTCCCCACAAAATCATGGAAGGGATGTTTCCACTTTCAATCATTTTGCGTAAAGCTTTGTCTTTGCCCATTAGGTGCTCCTGTCCGATATAATCATCAAAATTTTTGGGGCGCATACGCTCTGCTAAAGGGATATTTATGCTCATGCAGTTAAGTTTTTATTGCGAAGATAGAGAAAACAATACTCAAAACAAAGTTTCATTATCTTATAAGGCAACCCGATTTTACAAAACTTTTTATACATTCGCTGCAAATATTAATAATTTAAATTCAATATTATGAAAAAAACACTAATATTCAGCGCTTTATTTGCTCTGTTTGCTTCTGCAGCCTGCAATAACCAACCCAAAGAGCAAAAAGACGAACAAAAACAAGAAACATTATCTGAAATGCAAAAAAAAGTAAATGATTTTGCCCATTTTACGCTTACAGCAGATGTATCAGGTTTAACAGAAAAAGAAAAACAAATGTTGCCTTTGTTGTTTGAGGCTGCAAAAATTATGGATGATATTTTTTGGATAGAAGCTTTTGGCAACAAAGACAGTTTATTGGCTAGTATTAGCGATGAAGCTACAAAACAATTTGCACTCATTAATTATGGTCCTTGGGAGCGACTGAATGACAATAAGCCTTTTATTTCTTCGTACGGAACTAAGCCTGCGGGTTCAAATTTTTATCCGCACGATATGAGCAAAGAAGAATTTGAAAAATTCGATGCAGCAGATAAAACCAGTCTTTACACTATGATTCGTCGTGATGAAAACAAAAATCTGATTTCTATCCCTTATCATGAATTTTTTAAGGAACAAGTACAAAAAGCATCTGATTTATTGGCAAAAGCAGCAAAATTAGCCGAAGATGAAGGCTTGAAAAAGTATCTTGAACTTCGCTCAAAGGCTTTATTGACCGATGATTATTTTGAAAGTGATATGGCTTGGATGGATATGAAAACCAACACTTTGGATATTGTTATCGGACCCATTGAAAACTATGAAGATGCACTTTACGGATACAAGGCTGCACACGAAAGTTACATCCTGATTAAGGATAAAAAATGGAGTAAGAAATTAGCAAAGTATGCACAATTATTACCCGATTTACAAAAAGATTTACCTTGCGAGGATCAGTATAAACAAGAAAAACCAGGAACAAATTCTGACCTGAATGCATATGATGTAGTCTTTTATGCAGGCGATTGCAATGCAGGAAGCAAAACCATTGCCATTAACCTTCCAAATGATGAAAAAGTACAATTAGCAAAAGGGAGCCGCCGTTTACAATTAAAAAATGCTATGCAAGCTAAATTTGAGAAAATTTTAGTACCTATTGCTAATTTAATTATTGATTCATCTCAACGCCAACATATAAAATTCCAATCTTTTTTTGAAAATACAATGTTTCACGAAGTGGCACATGGTTTAGGTATCAAAAATACCATTAACGGAAAAGGAACTGTTAGAGATGCTTTAAAAGAGCAATACTCTTGGCTGGAAGAAGGTAAAGCAGACATTTTGGGCTTGTACATGATTACCAAACTAAAAGAAATGGGTGAACTGGATGTAGATTTAATGGACAATTACGTAACTTTTATGGCAGGTATTTTCCGTTCTATTCGCTTTGGTGGTGCCAGTGCACACGGAAAAGCCAATTTAATGCGTTTTAATTATTTTAAAGAAAAAGGTGCTTTTGTAAAAAATCAAGACGGTACCTATAAAATCGATTTCAATAAAATGACCGAAGCAATGACTTCTCTTTCAGCATTAATCTTGAAATTACAAGGTGAAGGAGACTATGATGCCGTAGTGAAATTGAGAAATGAAAAAGTAACGATTGGCAAAGAATTACAGAAAGATTTGGATAATATTTCCAATGCTGGTATTCCTGTTGATATTGTTTTCGACCAAGGAATTGATAAATTGGGATTGTGATTTTTATTTCGAGATAAGAGAGGTGCTGTTGCACCCCTCTTTCTTCTTTTCAAACTCAATTATTAACATAAACTCTATATTCCCATGCTTCTAAATCCATTTCCGGATTAAACTTTTCTTCTGTAAAAATATTTTTAAAATCTTTACCTGATTTTGTTTTTAAGTTTATTTTTTGCGGTTCTGCTGAAAAATTAAACACCGCAATCAATTCATCATCGCCTTTTTTACGGATAAATGCAAATACTTTGTCATCAACCGTAGTGTTTATGCGTAGCATACTTCCGCCTTCTGCTCCGTTCCATAATGCAGAATGTTCTTTCTTTAGCTTAATAAGCTGTGTATAAAATGGGCGTAGGTTATTATCACTCTGCCAATTAATAAAATCTTTTTCAAAAAATGCAAGGCGTTTATTCAGTCCGGCTTCCTGTCCACTGTATATCAAGGGCATTCCAGGAATAGTGAATGTAAGTACTGCCATTGCTTTATATGCATCGCCCATACGTTCAAAAACTGTTCCGTTCCATGAATTTTCATCATGATTACTGGTAAAATACATACGAATGGCATCGGCAGGATACACTGTACTGTCTTTTTTAAAATATTCATCAAAAGCTTTTACTGTCTTTTTGCCCTGAGCTACTTCATTCATCAAATGGTGAAAATTCCAGCCATAAGTCATATCAAAAGCTTTATAATGTAAATCTGCTTGTTCGGCTTCGGCGAGCATAAAAACAGGCTTTATTCCATCTAATTCTTTGCGTGCCGTATTCCAAAAATCAGTTGGTACCATTCCGGCTACGTCGCAGCGAAATCCATCAATACCAGTCTCTTTTACCCAAAACTTTAATGAATTGATCATTTCAATCCGTAGCTCAAGATTATCATAGTTTAAATCAATTACATCCGACCAATCCGTTCCTTTTGGTGGCATAAAATTCCCTGTACTGTCATGAGTGTACCACTCCGGATGTTCCTGTGTCCATGGATGATCCCAAGCAGTATGGTTAGCAACCCAATCAAGAATAATATGCATTCCGTTTTCGTGAACTTTTGCCACTAAATCTTTAAAATCTTCCATAGTTCCCAAATCAGGATTTACCGAAACATAATCCTTTACCGAATAAGCACTTCCCATTCCGCCTTTACGATTTTTTTCGCCTACGGGATAAATAGGCATTAGCCAAAGAATATCTACTCCCATTTTTTTCAGGCGAGGTAAATGTTCTTTAAAAGCATTAATCGTTCCTTCTTTGGTATATTGTCGTAAATTTACTTCATAAATATTTGCAGTTTTTACCCAATCAGCATGTTTTACCCTAAATTTTGAAAAACTATCTTTTGCCTGCTCCTTCATATTTTCTTTTGTTTTTTTTGGTTTATTGCCATTACAAGCATAAAAAATAGCCGAAATAAAAAATACAACTGTTAAAATCTTTGTTAGTTTTTGCATTGCTTAATTTTTTAATTATTGATTATAAATTATTTGTACAATTTTCTAGAGCTCCTGTTTTAAATACCATGTGATACTTTTGTAAGATATTTTACTCCTATCCTACCTCAATATTTCATTAAAAAACGAAGAGCAAAAAGCGAATTAACTTACTGATAATCAGCACACTAAGATTTAATTTTATTGTTTTGTAAACACTTGAATTTTATTGCCTTATAAAAATTTAACGAACTATTGCTACCTCTTACGGATTAAATATCTAATAATTAGTGCATACCCAAAAAAGTTGTCTTTGATACGAAAACATCAAAGAATAATTAGGTGTTCTCTAAAATTGAAAATGAATACCTATCATATTTCAGAATGAACACTCAACTATCCACCAACAAGTAGTCAACTTGAAGTTAAATCCGTTACACCAATTACCCTAATACCTTACTGACATTATCTACTCACCACTTTTAATCGTTCAATTTTAACTGTTTCGTTTGCCGGAATTTTCACCAATTGTTCCTTTACAATTAATTCAATATCTCTATCATGATTATTACTTATTTCTATTGATTTTTTATTCACAGTAATTGCCAGCAAATGTCTGCGAAAACGAATTTTGAACGAAAAAGATGTCCATTTTTCCGGAATATAAGGATTAAATACCAATTTATTATCATACACACGCATTCCTCCAAAGCCCTGAACTACTGCCATCCATGTTCCTGCCATACTGGTAATGTGCAAACCTTCGTCTGCTTCATGGTTGTAATCATCTAAATCCAAACGCGCAGTTTGTAAATAAAACTGATATGCTTTATCTCTTTTTTCAAGTTTTGAAGCAATTATTGAGTGAATACATGCTGAAAGTGATGATTCATGCACAGTTCTTTCTTCGTAAAAATCAAAATTTCGTTGAACAACATCTTTATCAAAATCATTTTCGAAAAAGTAAATACCTTGCAAAACATCTGCTTGCTTAATATAAGGTGAACGTAAAATACGATCCCAAGACCAATTTTGATTCAAAGGACGATCTTCCGGTTTCAAATCTGCTACTAAAACTTGTTCTTTATCTAAATAACCATCTTGCTGCAAAAATACACCTAATTGTTTATCCTCAGGTAAATACATTTTTACAATTTTTTCACGCCAGTCAGCAATTTCTTGATGTTCTTTAAAATTCCATTTATCAACAATTGCCATGTATTTTTCAGGACTCTTACTTTTAACAAAATCAATTACTTCCAAGGTATATTGCATAGTCCAACGTGCAATATAATTGGTGTACCAGTTATTGTTTACATTATTTTCATATTCATTGGGCCCTGTAACCCCAAGCATAACATATTGCTTTTTATCCTGAGAATAATGAACTCTTTGTGCCCAAAAACGTGAAATACCCATTAAAACTTCCAAACCGTGCTTAATCAAATAATTACTGTCACCTGTATAATTCACATAATTATAAATTGCATAAGCAATAGCTCCGTTACGATGAATTTCTTCAAAGGTAATTTCCCATTCGTTATGACATTCTTCTCCATTCATGGTAACCATCGGATAAAGTGCCGCATTATTTTTAAAGCCAAGTTTTTCGGCGTTCTCAATAGCTTTTTCTAAATGATTATACCGATATTTCAGCAAGTTTCTTGCTACATGTTCATCTGCGGTACTTAGGTAAAACGGTACACAATATGCTTCTGTATCCCAATAAGTACTTCCTCCGTATTTTTCACCGGTAAAGCCTTTGGGTCCGATATTTAAACGTGGATCATCACCTGTATATGTTTGATTTAGCTGAAATATATTAAAACGTATGCCTTGTTGGGCTGCTAAATCACCTTCAATAATAATATCACTTTCTTTCCATTTTTCTTCCCACACTTTAATATGCTCATGCAATAAAATCTCAAAACCTATTGCCGCCGCATCGCGTACAAGTTTTTTAGCTGTTTTAAGCAATTTCCTTTTAG
Source organism: Bacteroidales bacterium (assembly GCA_027083715.1). GTDB lineage: Bacteria > Bacteroidota > Bacteroidia > Bacteroidales > NBLH01 > NBLH01. Next base: position 3,816 of record JALWNR010000664.1, on the reverse strand, counting down.
GATGATATTCTGATGATAAATTTGAGATATATTTATACAAAACTGTTTCTTGTCCCTTTTTACATTCAATGGTAGTTAAAACTGCCACATATTTCTTTTTTTGTACCGTTTGGGTTGAAAAATCAATACTTGCATAATCCTGAGTAATGTTAAAACGCATACCGGTTGCTACATGAAACTTTGTTTTTTTGGTCCTTGCCACAATATATGCCTCACGCTCATAAACTTTTTTATCTACCTCTTTCCAAAATTTTTCATCATAATTTGAATCTTCATTTTTAATATCGGCATCAATATAAGGACTAAAAGTAATTTTTCCGTCAAAATTAATCGGCGTAATAGCATACTTTATAGCAGCAATTTCCGGTTTTGCCATACTGATGAATCGTTTTGCTACTACTTTCAATTCTTTACCACTATTCATCCTTACAGTAAAAGAACGCTCTAAATAGCCTTCTTTCATATTTAATATCCTTCGAAAAGAAAGTACTTCGCATTTAGCTAAATCTAAATCTTCACCTTCAATACTAATATTTATTCCTATCCAGTTTGCAGCATTCAATACTTTGGCAAAATACTTAGGGTACCCGTTTTTCCACCAACCAACTTTAGTTTTATCGGGATAATAAACACCGGCAACATAACTGCCTTGCATACTTGGCCCACTATATTTTTCTTCAAAATTTGCCCGTTGCCCCATTCGTCCGTTTCCGATACTGAATATACTTTCAGACATTTTATTACGATCCGGGACAAATTCTTCTTCGATGATTTTCCATTCATCCAATTTATAATATCTTTCCATAACAATAGTCGAATTGTCGTTATTAAAATAAATGCAATTTATAAAAAATGACAAAAATATTTATTTTAAACACAAACAGTTAATCTTGTCATTATCAATAATATACATCAATTTTATTATTTTTTATGAATTATACAATTTAGTTATTTCGTTAATGGTTTATTTTTTTTATAAGATTTTCAAAATCATCAATTGTAAATTTTTCAAATCCGGAAATTAAAAAATCAGCATCCGGTAAATTCTCATTTATCCCGATACCTATACAAAACATATTTCCGTTATGCGCTGCCTCAATTCCCGCCGCAGCATCCTCAAAAACAACACAATTCTCAGCTTTAACATTTAAAGCTTTGGCTCCTGCAAGAAAAACTTCAGGGTCAGGTTTAGCTTTTGATACTTTTGTTCCATCAATTATTACATCAAACAGACCGGCGATTTCAAGACGATTTAAAATAATCATCGCATTTTTACTTGCCGATCCTAAAGCTGTTTTATATCCTTTGGCTTTTGCCGATTTTAAAAAGTTCAATGCTCCGGGTAATAATTCATCCGGTTTCATTTTTTTTATCATATCGACATATTGCTTGTTTTTCTTTTTTGCAAGCTCCTGTTTCTTTTCATCCGGTAGATTAATTCCTCCTACTTCAAGTAGAATATCCAGAGATTGCATACGCGAAACACCTTTCAAACGCTCATTATCCTCTTCCGAAAAATAAAATCCCAGTTCGTCTGCTAATTCTTTCCATGCCAAATAATGATACTTTGCTGTATCTACAATTACTCCGTCCAAATCAAATATCAAACCTTCAACTTTCATGTTTTTATAATATTGAAATAAATACTAAGCAACTTTTTACTTTCAATTTTTCAATCCTTATCATTAACAAAAACTACCAGCAAAGCCGCAACAATCATTGAAATACCACCAAGTAGTATAGCATAAATTGCTTCACCTTCGAACAATTGTTTTACAAAAAATCCGAGTAAACTGGCAGCCAAAATTTGCGGAATAACAATAAAAAAATTAAAAATTCCCATATAAGTACCCATCTTATCCTGAGGTAAAGCACCGGTTAAAATGGCATAAGGCATTGCTAAAATACTTGCCCACGCTAATCCGATTCCTACAAAAGGAATAAGCAATATATCAGGATTGGTAATAAAATAAATGGAAATAAAACTTACTCCACCCACTAATAAAGAAAATGAGTGTGCAATTTTTCGATTGGTTATTTTTGCTAAAAACATCAGAAAAAAAGCAAGAATTGCTGCTGCCCCATTATATACTGAGAAACCTACCCCAACCCAATTAGCTCCATCATTATACTCTTTCTCAATATGTATTAAACGCTTAACTGTTTCTTCCGCAATCAACTGTTTTTCTTTCAGAAAAAAACTTGCCACTTTCATACTTAAAGCTACGTGTGCTCCCTCTGTAAGTTTTTCTTTATATATATCCAGTTCTGATTGAATATCTTTGAGTTTATCATCATTAACTTTTGAAGAAAAATCGGGCAATGCAGCTTCCAATGTATTAATAAATTGCATATCAACTTTCATATCATAAATATGCGAAGTAATACCGGCAGTAGAATAAATCCACATAGCAAACAAAGCAAACCATGAAAAAAATTGAACAAAGGCAAGCTGCACCATTGTTTTTGGCATCATATTAAAAGCTGTAATCACTTCCAAAAAACCGGTTTCCTTTTTTGTATTATAAAAATATCCAGCCATAAATTCAATCAATCCAAAAATTATTAAACCGAAAGAAAATATGTACAACTCTTTTTCATAATTCAAAAAATAAAATAAAAAGCTGAAAACCAACCCTATTAATAAGCTAATTCCACCTATTTTATTATACAACTCATTATTTTTTAATACTTCTGAACTTTTGCTTTGTTTTTTTGCTTCTTCAAATGCCTTCATTTCCTCCGGCGAATATTCTTTAGATCTGATTACTGTCCAAATCACAGCAGAAAGAAAAACAAAAGCCCCAACATAAAACGACCATTTTACCGAATCAGGAATACCTGCTTCACCGGCTATATTTTCTATACCAAACCAATTGGTTAACATATACGGTAAAGCCGAAGCTATCACAGCACCTGTGCCAATAAAAAAACTTTGCATGGCAAAGCCGGTAGTTCGTTGCCTTGCAGGCAGCATATCACCAACAAAAGCACGAAAAGGTTCCATTGATATATTTATAGAGGCATCCATAATCCAGAGCATTCCGGCAGCAACCCATAATGTAGGAGAGTTAGGCATAATTAATAATGCCAAGGAAGCTAAAATTGCTCCGACTAAAAAATAAGGTCGCCTGCGTCCAAGCTTACCCCAGGTTTTATCACTCATATGTCCAATAATTGGCTGAACGATGAGCCCGGTAACAGGTGCGGCAATCCATAAAATAGGAATATCTTCAATATTGGCACCTAATGTTTCAAAAATGCGACTTACATTGGCATTTTGCAAAGCAAAACCGAACTGAATTCCGAAAAAACCGAAACTCATGTTCCAAATTTGCCAAAAACTTAAATTTGGTTTTGTTTTCATTAATAAAGATTAAACTGATTTATAAATAAGCGGCTATTCAAATATGTTTGTCAAGTGCATAATTAGCAATATGCATTGATAAAATTAATCGTTTACATAAGCAAATTAGCAGTATAATCTGAAAAAGAATCAAAACATATTAGAACAAAAACGATCTAAAGATATTGCGGAAAACTATACCTTTAAAATAAAAACCTGAGAGACGACCAAATAACAACTTTTTTTTAATAAATCCAAATTCTAAAAGTAAAATAGATAAGGTACTCAGCCAAAAAGCAGTATATTTACTGAGAGAATAGTATATTTCAAACGTTTGCCGTAAATTGTATTTTTTTTGCAAAAAAATAAAAAAAATTTTTTCAATTAAATCCAAATTTTATGCAAATGTTTTCAGCTCAATTTTATATTGTAAAGTATAATTGTAATTATACATAAATTTTCAAGTATTT
>JALWNR010000663.1 GCA_027083715.1 Bacteroidales bacterium | reverse complement strand
TGATTTCAGGAAAAGGAAGTATTACATTGAGCTATCATTCGCAAATTGCAAAAGATTTGAAACAAACGATTAAATTGAATTAGTTTAATCCATAGTCAGCAGTTCTCAGTATGCAGTCCACACAGTCAGTGTTTCCTCAAAAATACTTTACTGTGGACTGCATACTGTGGGCTATTTTGCAATCTTACCCCAACCCACTTTCGACATATTTCTGTAAATCAGATATGCAGCCGTAAGAGCAATTACAAGAAAAATAGTTCCTTCTAAGTATTCTTTAAAGATAATTTTTCCAAAACCAAACAAACTGAACATTACCAGAATACTACCCAAAGCCCAATTCATAAATAAAGCACCGTAACCGGTATCACCTTTCACATCAGGTAAGCGCTCCTGAACCTTTTTCCAACCAATGCCTCCAGGATGTACTCTGCGGTAAAACTCATCCAATTTGGCATCATCTGTTGGCTTTGTAAGAAAAGTTACCGTAATCCATACCAGCGAAGACCAAGCTACAATAATAATCAGACTAAGTTCAAAATCTTTTGAAATAACATCCAAGCCAAAACCGTAAGTAAGCACAGGATAAATCAAGTAAGGCGCTAGCATTGCCGAAAGTTCGCTCCATGCATTAACACGCCACCAAAACCAGCGTAGAAGCAATACCAAGCCGATACCGGCGCTCATAGCCAAAATAAATTTCCATGCATCGCTAATACGCTCAAACTGGGTAGTAACAATCAATGAAAAAAGCATTAAAATAAAAGTAGTGATACGTGAAATTTTCACGTAGTATTTTTCATTTCCGTCTTTCTTAATAAACGGACGGAATAAATCGTTAATAATATACGATGTGCCCCAAACCGTTTGCGAAGCAATAGTGGACATATATGCCGCTAAAAACGCAGCCATCAGTAAGCCTAATAATCCTGCTGGCAATAAATCTTTAATCATCATCACGTAAGTTGCTCCTTTGTCCTGTGCCTCGGGGTACATAACCAAAGCCACCAAAGCAACCAATACCCAGGGCCAGGGGCGTAAAGCAAAATGCGCTACCTGAAACCATAAAGTTGCTAAAAGCGAGTGCTTTTCATCTTTTGCCGACATCATACGCTGGGCAATATAACCGCCACCACCCGGCTCAGCTCCCGGATACCAGCTTGCCCACCATTGTACTCCCAAATAGGCAACCAGTGCAGTAACACTCATTTTGAGCAATCCGGTGCCGGTAACAGCTTCGCCACTATTATCACCCACTGCCGGAATAAAATCAAATACCCATGAATGATCGGATAAACTCTCTTTTAATCCGTTAATCCCTCCGACATGATCTACAGCAAATATTGCTAAAGCTATACTTCCGGTCATTGCCATTACAAACTGAAAAGTATCGGTTATTGAAACCCCCATTAATCCCGAAAGGGAAGAATAAACAGCAACAAAAACCATAAGTAATGCAACAGCCATCAGGTGTGCACTAATTTCCAAGCCCAGAAAATGAAATCCGGTAGAACCGAAAATAGTTAATTCTGGAAACATAACTTTCAGGATTTTAACCATCGCCAAATTTACCCATGCCATAACCACAACATTCATAAAAATACCGATATACACTGCCCTGAAACCTCGCAAAAAACGAGCAGCCTTACCAGAATAGCGAATATCCACAAATTCGGCATCCGTTAAAATATTTGAGCGCCTCCATAAACGGGCAAAAAAGAAAACAGTAAGCATTCCGCCAAAAAGCATATTCCACCATAGCCAATTACCGGCAATTCCTTTTTGTGCCACCAGTTCAGTTACTGCAAGCGGAGTATCTGCTGCAAAAGTGGTTGCCACCATACTGGTTCCGGCTATGTACCAAGGCAAATTTCTTCCACTTAGAAAAAAATCACCGGTACTGTTTCCCGCTTTTTTCGACATGTAAATACTAATACTTATACTTACCAAAAAATAAAGCCCAATAATGAGCCAGTCAATAGATGCTAATGCCATAATATTTTAAAATTATAAATGTTAGATGTTAAATTTTAGATTTTTTCTCCTATTCAAAATTTAAATAAAAAATGCGGCTTTTGTCAGATTAAAAAACCATGAAAACACTTAAATTCATTAACCTAAAAAAATCAAACCTAAGAAATTTTTGACAAAAAGCCGCATTTACTCATAGATATTTGTTAATCCAAACCTAAATATTATGTGTACCTAATAATGTTAATGTTTATTTAAATACTCTATTTTTACTTTATAACTTTTAACTTTTCACAATACAACTTTCAACTCTATAACGCCACTCCTTCCATAGATTTTTCCAGCTCCCGTGCATGCGATAAGAAATAGTCCACATTCATTTCCTTAAAATACAGCAAACCGTGACTTACACGTACCATCGGGCTTTTATTTAAATAAAAATAATCTTTCCCTAGCAGTAACTGGATGTCTTTTAGTTGTTCCACCCAAATTTTTTGAGTAAGTGTACTGAATTTACCATCCAGCATATAGCTTGGAAATGATGCATTTACCTGACTGATGTAGCAGTTGGTAAATGCATTATCCAAGACAGCCATT
>JALWNR010000662.1 GCA_027083715.1 Bacteroidales bacterium | reverse complement strand
GAGCATGGGCTTAGAAATGTTTTTGTTTCGGCAGGATACATTAATGAAAAGCCTCTTCATGAAATAAGTAAATATTTGGATGCTGCAAATATTGATTTAAAATCTTTTTCAGATGATATATATGCCCGTTTAAATGCCGGTAAATTAGCTCCTATTCTTCGCACACTGAAACTATTGAAAGATGAAGGAGTATGGCTTGAAATTACCAACTTGATTATCCCGACGTGGACAGACGATTTTAAAATGATTGAAAAAATGTGCAATTGGTTAAAAATAAATGGCTTTGAAAATACACCTTTACATTTTAGCCGTTTTCATCCAATGTATAAACTCACACAATTGCCGACAACACCGGTAGTAACGCTTAACAAAGCACGTGAAATTGCTTTAAATGCAGGTTTACACTATGTGTATATTGGCAATGTTCCGGGCAGCAAAGCACAAAATACTTATTGTCCCTCATGTAATCAAATTGTAATTGAACGAAAAGGTTTTCATATTTTACAAAACAATATTAAAAATGGGAATTGCACTAATTGTGGCACTAAAATAGCCGGTGTTTGGAATTAAGTTTTGGCTGGAATATTGATATTTGAAAATTTGGATAAATTATTTTGAAATTTATCAGCCATACACGAAGAAAGTATTTATGTGAAAAGGCACTCATTTTATAAACAAAAAATTATTATCTTCACACAATATTTTTTTAAGCGAAAATTATATGAAGCCAATTTTTAGATATCTACTTATTGAAATTTTTAAACTTAAGAAAAAGAAAGGAGAACTTACAGATAACAAGTTTGAAAGTGAAATTAAAAATGCAAGGATTGAATTTAATCATTTGGTTCACGATTTCTTTTTTATCATATTAGGAGTACTATCTGCTACTATTGGTTTAAAAGGTTTTTTATTACCTAATATGTTTATTGATGGCGGGGTTATGGGTATTTCGTTGATTATTGCTGAACTCACAAAATTACCATTGTCCGTTTTGATTTTTTTAGTAAATCTTCCATTTTTAATCATGGGTGTTTCAACCATAAGCCGGCAATTTGCAGTAAAAAGCGTTATTGCAATAACAATGCTTGCAGTAGCGGTTCATTTTTTTACGTTTCCGGCAGTAACTGACGATAAACTGTTAATAGCTCTTTTTGGAGGTTTTTTTCTTGGTTTGGGTATAGGACTGGCAATTCGTGGAGGCGCTGTAATTGATGGCACCGAGGTACTTGCTGTTTTTGTCAGTCGTAAATCTTCATTGACAATAGGAGATGTTATTCTTGTATTTAATATTATGATTTTCAGTGTTGCAGCTTATGTTTTTACTATTGAAATAGCACTTTATGCAATGCTTACTTATCTGGCTGCTTCAAAGACAGTTGATTTTGTAGTTTCCGGTATTGAAGAATACGTGGGAGTAACTATTATTTCCTATAAAAATGAAGAAATTCGACTTGCAATTCTTGAAAAATTAGGTAGAGGATGTACAATATATTTAGGTAAAAGAGGACAAAGTTTAGAACAAGTAGATATTCTTTATACTCTTTTAACCCGCCTTGAATTAGCAAAGTTAAATACTGAGTTAGATAAAATTGATAAGGATGCTTTTGTAATAATGCACAGCATTAAAGATGCAAAGGGGGGAATGATAAAAAAACGACCCTTGGAGTAATTGTGAAATTTGAAATTAAATTTTCCTGATTAATAAGAAATAGTGTCTGTGAGCAGATTGCTATCAATAATACTACTGTCGGTTTGAGTGTTTTCTCCATCAGGCAGGTAAATGGGTTTAGGCTCATGAATTGTACCTATATTTTTTACGTTAAAATAATCTTCGATTAAAGCAATTAGCGCTTTGTTTGAAAACATTCCAAATTCAATTATGGGCTCTTTCTTTCCGTCAGTAATTATTTCTCCCATAATTTGGTCTTCTCTGATTCGATTAAAACTAATAGTTTGTCCGTTTTTTAATTTAATTAAAAAACGCTTATTTCTAGCAAGCTCAGATTGTATATTATGTTTTGCTAATATTTTACGAAAGTTTTCTGCCTGGCGCATAAAATTATTAAACAGCATATCGGTTTCATACCGATAACTACTACCTAATTCTCTATTTAGTTTTTCCATTTCTTTTTTACTGACAATAAAGAAAATAACAGCCTTACCTTCAATGATATAAAGTTCGTTTGCAGGATCTTTGTTTTCGGCTAACAGCGTGTCGTCCAACCTTAGTTCTTCTTTAGTAAAAATTGAATTTCCTTCTTTACTGTTGTTTTGACAAGCCAGTAAAAGTAAGCTTATCAAGAAAATCCATTTATATAGGTGTTTAAATTGCATTATAATTGCATAAAATTAGAGATTATTCTAATAAAAACCTAATGCTAAGAAGGTATAAGTAAATAAACGGCAATAAGCAACTGGTAATCATAAATAGTATAATCTGCCAAAAGTTAGATAAACTTTGATAATTCAACATATTATCATTTTAATTTTGAAGCGTTCTTATTGGGCGCTTTTTAGAAAATTATATTTTTTATAAGTAATTTCTTCGATAACGTTAATGTCAATACAAATTCAATGTAAAAACAGGCATTTTCTATGAATACACTATTTACTGAAAATCATTTTTAGAGCAACTAATAACATAAAAATACCAAATGATTTACGCATAATTTTTTCCGGCATCATAATGGAAAATTTTGATCCGAAATACCCTCCAATCATAAAGGTAATTGCTAAAACTAATGCTACTTTAATATCAATATAACCCTGTTTATAAAAATTTGATGTAGCAATTATCATAACCGGAATAGTCATTAATGCCAGACTCGTGCCTTGTGCCTGATGAAGTGAAAAACCCATCAAAAATATCAGTGCCGGTACTATTATTATGCCACCACCAACACCCATGCTGCCACTTAAAAATCCGGCAGCTAAACCAATTAGTAATATTATAAATATATCTTGCATTTTCATTCTCTATTCGTATGAATGTAAAGAGTAGTTTATTTGCAATAAGCCTGCATGTTTTTAAAAATCCAAACTTAATGAAAAATAAAAAACCATTGGTAAAATAACACCTGTATCTATTCCCCAAGCCCAATCAGCTCGAACAAAATATCCTAAAAGTTTTGAACGCAAACCAAAACCGTAGCCATAAATAAAAGGTGAACGATTTTTGTTGATAATTATTCTAATAGGGTTGTTTTCAATAATTTCTTCATTATAAGCATTGTCGTCTTCCCAAGGGTGAAGTCCTGACCATGCGCTTCCAACATCCCCAAAAGCAACAATTTGGAAATTATTAATAAATTGTGAATTTAAAGTTCTGTTTGCCAGATATTGAAAAATAGGCCAGCGAATTTCTGCATTTGCCAAAACAAATTTTGTTCCGTTTCTGGCATTTTGAATAAAACCTCTCATATCAGTTGCAACAGCTTGAAAAATATAATTTTCATTAGGATCTATTCTTACAGATTGGTCAAATGTGGGTACATCTACTGAAAAATTCATCCAGTTATCTACACTCCCCAGATAGTAAAGTAATTTTCCGGTACCCCAAGATGCGCTTGTTGCAATTCTTCCCGCAAAAATTAAGCTGCGATGAATTGGCTGATAATATCTGAAGTCTGCACCCCAAATATAAGTTTGTTCAGTTGTTGGAGATATTCCTTGATAATACTCTCCAAAAATTTTAAATCGTAAACCATTGTATATGTTAATGCTACGCTCAATTGTGTTGTCAAAAACATATTCTATTTTTAATCCTCCCAGATAACGGTAAACATCTTTTTCTGTTAAGGTTTGCGGTATATAATACGCCAATACAATGCCTCTGTCAGACCGTCCGCTAATCATCCCGCGAAGAGAACTTACTTGATTAAAAGGGTAGGATAAACGAAATTTCAGTTCATTAGTAATAAGCTTATAAGGAACATATCCTTCTGTGTAATTAGTTACTGAAAGCCGGTGATAAATGTATTGTTTGTCCCATCTTGTTTTTAAATCTTCAACGCTTAGCAGGTATTCATAACTGTTAAAATCTCCTGCAAAGCGAAATCCACCTGTAATACGGTAGTCTTCAAATAAATCGTTAACCCCAATTTTTGTTAAAATGTTAAATCCCGGATTAAAATAATAAGCACCCGGAACATAAGCCTGATAACTATCGTTTAAAAAGCCAAAATCAATCTGCGAAACCATAGTGTTTCGATAAAATGAGGTTAAATATATTTTTTGTTCAGGCCACTCGGGTGTTTGTTTTATATTTTTATTATAGGCAGTATCAGTACCGTAAACAATATGGTAAGGGTTTTCTTTTTCGCGTTCAAATACATAATAATTTATATCAATCAAAACACTGTCAGGATGAGGTACCAGATGGTTTCTTGCCAGACTGTCTCTAATCTCTTGTTTTCTGATTTCTTCTTGTATTTTAACTTGTTTTAAGCTATCTTGCTTATGAAACCATTTATTTTTATTTTTTCTGTAAACCGTAGGTTTGAGTTGGATATTTTGTTTCGTTTGTTCATATTCATACAAATTATCTTGTCCCCAATAATGCATTATTTCCAGAGTTTCATTATTGGCGGCGTCTATATCATAATAATTAATGTTTCTACGGTTATTCGTTAAAGGATATGTGTTTGTGTAATATCTGTAATGTGTGGTTGTGTCAATAAAGCTTATGGTACTGTCATGGGTTGCCAAAAAACGGTTATAGATACCATTTTTATCACTCAAATAAGTATATGTATTTTTTTTAATACCAATGGGCATTTTTTCATTGAGAAATGGAGTATTTGTGATATTTTGCAAAATTTTTGATTGTTTTTTTAAATCGTAAATATATAAATCATAAGTCGATGATAGTTTTGGGTTTACCGATTTGTCAATTTTTAAGGTATCGCTTAAACGATTTGATGCAAAAATAATTTTTGTACCTTGGTCAATAAATTTTGGATATAAATCATCAGCAATATCGTTGGTTATTCTTTTGGCAGCATTTGCCGAAAGGTTGAAAACAAAAATATCAGTTTGCCCGTTAACAACACCCGAAATCGCCATATCCAAACCGTTTTCCGAGTAGGAAAAATCTAATATTTTATCAAAAAATACCATATTCCGTTTTTTAATTTCATCGGTCTCTGTCATGTAGAAGTTCATAAATAATTTACCTTTTTCTTCCGATACATAGGCAAGTATTTTACCCGAAGGATGCCAGGCTAATACAGGATATGAATAATCAACAATTTGGGGTAAACGATGTTCTAAGCGGATGATTTTTTTTGCTTTTTGAGTTTGTGTGTCGTATATGTAGATTTTTCGTTTGCCGGAATAGTTGGTAACATAAGCCACATAGCGTTTGTCCGGGCTATATTTCACATGCTGGTAAACTCGTTTCTTTTTAGGTTTAAACAAGCGATCTTCTTTTTTTATCTCAGCAGTTCCTTCTGTGTCTTGTGCGTATCTTTTTTTGTAATAATCAAGCCACATATATTCTAACGCAGGCATATCTGCACCTAAAACATATACAAAGCCATTTTCAGGACTTTTGTTAATGCGTGTCAGGTAAATTATATTTGAAATAACTGCTTCGCCATAATATTTGACAATAAAATTCCAAACTGCATGTCCTGCATCTATTGCTTCTTGATCTTGTAACTGGTTAATTTTTTTTAACTTTCCGCGTTCCAATAAATCTTTGGTGCGATCGTCCATTTCTGAACTCCAATCTTCAGCAAGGTAGGCAACTAAACCTTTTGTAAACCATTTAGGTAAATTCATTAAAGCAGCCGAACTAACTTTTTGTTTAAAGTTTCCGCCATATAACATATTAATCAGGAAAACTTCTGCAAGGGCAGATTTTATTTGCTTTCTGAATTGATTGTGATTTCCTTCATAATATATAAAAACTTTGTTGTCAATAATTTGGGCAGTACCACCAATGTTTGTATTTTCATCTCCGGATATTAAGCCAATATTGCTTTGCTTAAATTCAGAATGTTTATTATAAATAATAAAGATAATTCTATGTTGTAAATTATGGCTGAAAAATTTTTCAAAATTTTTTAACTCTTCATCAATAATTTTTGCAGCATTCCTTGCAAGATTTCTGCCACCCGCATAAAAATAGGTATCAAATCTTTTAAACCTGTAGTATTCCCAGTAAAAATCATTGTACTGTACCCTGTTCTTCCCAAAAGTCATTCTATGCCCATTATAAAACTGAGCTTTTAAAGTAGCCGGAAAAACTAGTGTGATAATTATTACAATGTAAAGATATTTTTTCAATTTTTATAAATTATATTATCATTTAACGTGTAAAAATAAAAATAATTATTAAGCTTTGAATAATACCTTAGTTGATTTTTTGTTAAAATATAATACTTGTACATGTAAATGATTGTTTAATAGTGTATTAGGTGTTTTTTGATTGTTCTTTGTTACAATACTTCGTTAAAAAATAAAGGGTAAAGAGTGAGAAGTGAATTAATTTACAAGAAATCAGTATATTAATATTTGGCTTCATTATTTTATAAGTTGTTGAAATTTAATGTTTTATAAAAATTTGACGAACTATTGTTGTTCTATAGGACATTTTTATTAATTCATTTCTTATAGAATGAACAAAATATAAGGCATAAATTCTTCTAAAAAGCCATAGTTGTTGAAAAAAATTGTTGTCAATGAATTATTTGATACCCGATGGATTAAAATAAAAAAGCGTCATCCAATACATGAATAACGCTTTAAAAATATTAAGAAAAACTATCTTAATGGAAAATCCAACGAATACCAATTTGTAATTGCCATTTAGAGATGATTGAAACATCATCAATATAAGTTTCTTTTAAATTAGTGTTAAAGCTAAAATAAGGAACATTATTAGCATCCAAACCGTTTACAGTAATCGGATTTGTAGTTGTCGGTATTTGACGTATGCCCCAATTAGAATTTAGCATATTACCAATATTCATTACATCAAAACTTAATCTAAGAGTATTTGTTTTTTCTCCTGCTTTAATTCTAAAATCTTGCATGAATTTAAAATCGACCTGAGTAAACCAAGGTTGCAAGGCTCCATTACGTTCAGCATATTCACCTCTGTGTTCACTCAAATAAGGATCTTGCTCAATAAATGCATCTAAAGCAGCCCATTGAGCATCAGCATCAGGTGCTACTGTTGCAACTCCATTACCATCAACGGTTCCAAAATTAATATCTGATTGGTTTTTAGGGATGTATAAAAGGTCATTATTTTGGATTCCATCCTGATTTAAATCGCCAACATAAGTGTATGAATAACGGTTTCCTTTACCTGTTTCCCAAAAAAGAGCAAATGATGAAGCCATGTTTTTATAATCAACTTGATACATTAATGTGGCAATAATTCTGTGTTTTAATCCATAACGAGAATATGAGTACATTGGTTGATTTGGATCTCCTACCACCGGATTTCTTTGGAAAGCATCGGCTGCAATTTCAGCAGGAATTGAAGTATAATCTTTTGATTGCATGTATGTATAAGCAATATTAGCAAATAAACCAAAGTCAAAAGCTTTTTTCAACTGCCCTGTTAATGAGTATTGTGCCCCTTCTTTTACATTATCCATGACAATAACACCGGCATCCAAAAAACCAATAGCATCAGCACTTGAAGCATAAATATGTGTTTCGTTAAAGCCGCCAAATACTGCACGAGTATCGCCCGTTCCGGTTAACTGTTGCGATGGTTTCATCATATCATAATTTCTGTGAACCACAGCATTTATATCTTTTGAATAAATTCCTTCAAAAGAGAAAATCCAACTGTCTGCAAATTTATAATCAACAGCTAAATCACTTTTCCAAACCTGCGGGAACTTAAATCCTTCGGCAGTAGAGTTAATTTGGAAGGTATAACCCGGATCCATTTTGGAGTTAGAGGCTTGGTTTCCTAACCATACAAATGGAACTCTACCGGAGAAGATACCGGTACCACCACGTAGCATTAATGTTTGATCTCCTTTTGTATCCCAGTTAAATCCAAAACGCGGAGCCCATAATAGATTTGCATCCGGCCATTTTGAAGGATCTACTTTTACCGGATTTCCATTTTCATCTACCCATCCATTAAAATTTTGAATTACCGGATCAGGTTCTAAACTATTCAGGTAAACAGGTACATCTACACGCAAGCCAAAAGTTAAGTTTAAATTATCAGTGGCTGCAAACTCATCCTGAACATAAAAACCTAATTGTGCAACATCTACATAAGACCATGCATAAGGATTTTGCTCACTGGCACTAATCATTCCCGGCACATCAGCAGGTGTTACTGATTGTCCTGTAAGCATATTTGTTAAATTGTCATTTAAAAAATCTTGAACCGAAAATGCAGCTAACCATGGATAATAAAATAAGTTAAATGAGTTTTCAAATTTAAAGATTTCAAGATTCACACCTGCTGTTAAAGTGTGCTTATTCATATAATAACTAAAGTTATCTGTAAATTGAAATACATTTTGGTTAAGGATATTATGGGTTGAAAACATTTCAGAACCGGCAGTAATGGCTAAGTTTCCATTCGCATCAAAAATGTCAACTACCGGGAATGGTACTGACTTTGGTTCTCTGTGATCACGAAATGTAGTGTAACCAACCAATAATTTATTAGAAAATTTACTTCCGAAACGTGAATTTAATTCGGAAACTACTGAATTTATTTTATTAAAAATCCGGTATGATGAATTTTCAAAAGGTAAACGGTAGCTTGTGGGACCCCGTCCAATAATTGCTTCCGGATGAGGTAGAATATCTTTCCATGCATTTAAATAATTATAACGAATGGTAAAATGATGCTTGTCACTAATGTTCCAATCCAATTTAGCAAGAACTTTATCATTAGAAGTTTTATGATTATAACCTTCATAAGCTCCCGGATCGTACCCCCAAACGTCTTTGAAATGTTGTTGTACTGCCTCAATATCCGATCTCCAAACAGATGTAACATTAGGATCTGTTTGTCCGGCATCATCGCGTGCCACAAAACCGTGTGCAAGTTCTTCTTTACGTTCACTTTCAGCATTTATAAAGAAAAATAATTTATTTTTAATAATAGGTCCTCCAACACGAAAACCATATAATTTAGTACTGAAATCTAAGTTTTGCACTTTTGTATCTCCAACTTTATCTCCAATCATTCCTTCGTTACGGAAATAATAGTAAACAGATGCATCTATATTGTTTGTTCCTGAACGGGTTACCGCATTTACTCCTGCTCCCGTAAATCCTCCTTCACGTACATCGAAAGGTGCTAATGAAACTTGAATTTGCTCGATAGCGTCCAGTGAAACAGGCTGAGCATCAGCTTGTCCGCCTGGGGTTGCATAATCCAGCCCGAATGAGTTGTTGAAAATAGAACCGTCTAAAGAGAAGTTATTGTATAGGTTATTTCTGCCACCGAAACTATTTCCATCTGATTGAGGAGTCAAACGAGTAAAGTCTTTTTGACCGCGCGAAATGGTTGGCAAGCTGTTAATTTCTTTACTTTTAACAAATGTTTCGGCTCCGGTTCTTTCGGTACTCATGTCGTTGCCTTTGTCATAACTTACCGTAACCTCTTCAATTTGCTGGTCGGTTTGCTTTAATACAAAACTTAACTGCAAAGTCTGATTCAGGTTTAGGTAAATTCCTGTTTGTTCTTTCTTTGCATATCCAATAGAAGTAATAATTACTTTATAGGGACCCCCAACACGAGCACCTGTAATGGTAAATCTTCCATCTTGCATTGTCATGGCTCCATACTGCGAGCCTGATGGTTCATGAATCAATATAACATTTGCATTTTCTAAGGGATTTCCTTTGTCATCTACAACTTTTCCTCGCAGAGCGGCTGTGGTAGCTCCCTGCCCCCAAGCCATACTGCTTATAAGCATTAAGCCTATCAGGGGGATAATGAATCTGAATTTTTTAAACATAATAATACTATTTAGGTTAGTAAAAAAAGGGCTCAAATATAAATAAAAAATATAAGGATTTCTTAACCCGAATAATTGAATTATTAAATACTTATAAACAAAATAGAGTCTATTAAAACTCTATGGTTATAATAGTTGTACTAATGTAGTTTTAAGGATTTTTAATGTATTCAAGTATCGTGAAAACGGCACAATGGTCAGAGGCTGTCTTACTACAAATTACTCTATATTCTGTAACTTTCCAATAGTTTTGGGGTTTATATAATATGTAATCAATTCTTCTTTCAGGTTTATCCGAAGGATAAGTTTTTTGATTTTCCTTAGTATAAGAATTTGTCCATTGCTCTTTTAATAGTGAAAACTCCAAACTAGCTGGGCATGTATTCATATCTCCGGCAAGAATTGTCGGGAAATCATTTTTTGAAAACAGCCGGTTAATTTCTTTTATTTGATTTATTCTATCTGTTTGTTTTTTCGTGTGATCAAGATGTGTTCCTACAAAACGTATAGTGTCTCCTATAGGTAGTTTTAACAAAATTTCAAGTGCCACACGTGGCTCGTGATTTTCAGAATAAGGGAGGAGATGTCTTTGTGTTTTTATAAAGGTATATTTTGACAAAATCCCTACACCATATTCACCATCATCATAATACATTGCCCTTCCAAACAGTGGAATTAGACGAGTTAATTTTGCCAATTCAGTGCATAAATCCATTTTTTTTGCACGATTTGTTTTATAATCTACTTCTTGTAATGCAACCAAATCCGGATTTACCGAGTTTATAACTTGTGCAATTTTGTTTAAATCATAATCATTATTCATTGTTGCACCATGATAAATATTGAAAGTAAGTATTCTGAATTGTATGTTTTTTTCTTGTGCGGATAGTTTATCGGATATTATGTTGATTATTAGCAATAAAATAATCAATTTGCTAACTTCTTTTATAATTATTT
>JALWNR010000661.1 GCA_027083715.1 Bacteroidales bacterium | reverse complement strand
GTGTGTTATAATAGTGTTTTGTGTTTTGTTAATATTTTGCTAATCAATAGATTAGGTAAAATAAAAAAGACTATTGCACAAGTAAAGATAATAAATTTATACAGAGATAAATGAGAGAATTTATAAAAATTGTTATTCCGTATATTAAACCCTATAAGTTTAATGCTATTCTGAATATTGTATTAAATCTTTTCGGCTCAATATTTTCTCTTTTCTCACTGGCTTTATTGATGCCTTTTTTGAAAATATTATTTCATCCGGAAGAGTTAGTCCTTGAAAAACCTGATTTTGCATTTAACTCAAAAGTTTTATTACAGCATTTGTATTATTATTTAAGCAAAGTGATTGTTGAAGATGGTAAAATAAAAGCACTTTTGCTTGTGAGTGTTTTTATTTTGTTATCTGTTTTGCTGAAAAACGTATTTATTTATTTGTCTAATTTTTTTATGGCTCCCCTGCGAAATGGTATTGTTAAAGATATTCGCAATCAGATTTACAGGAAAGTATTAAACTTACATCTTGGTTTTTTTAGTGAGGAACGGAAGGGAGACATTATTTCGCGGATGACAACTGATGCTCAAGAATTTGAATGGTCAGCCCTTTCGTCTATTGAGATGCTGTTTCGCCAGCCTATGCTGATTTTGATATTTTTTGGCAGCTTAGTGTTTATGAGTCCTAAGCTAACACTGTTTGTGCTGGTTCTGTTACCGATTAGCGGTTATATTATCGGGAAAATTGGAAAAACGCTAAAACGTACCTCTGCTGAGGCACGTAGAAGGATGGGGAACTTATTGAGCTATATGGAAGAAGCTTTAGGAGGATTACGTATTATTAAAGCTTTTAATGCAGAGAAAAAAATAGAACAGAAATTTATGCAGGAAAATTTACGTTTTACAAAAGTAATGAACAATGTAGCTCGCCGTGATTACCTTGCATCTCCTTTAAGTGAGTTTTTGGGAGTATTTACCCTGACAATGGTATTGTATTACGGAGGAAAAATGGTTCTAGGAGCTGATAGTGAGATGACCCCTGAGATGTTTATCGGCTATATTGCTATTTTTTCTCAGATAATTAGTCCTGCAAAAGCCGTTACTACCGGTTATTACCGTGTACAAAAAGGGTTGGCAGCAATGAATCGTATCAGTGATGTGTTGAATACTAAAATTGCCATTACCGACAAACCGGATGCATTGCCAATCAAAGAATTTAAAAAAGAAATTGTTTATGAGCATGTTAGCTTTAAATATGTTGAAAATGAAGTTTTAAAAGACATAAATATTAAGGTACAAAAAGGTAAAACTCTTGCACTTGTAGGACAATCAGGCTCCGGTAAATCTACTTTAGTAGATTTGTTACCACGATTTTATGATATACAACAAGGTGATATTAAAATTGACGGAATCTCTATTAAAGATTTAAAATTAAAAGACCTGCGCGCCTTAATGGGCTACGTAAATCAGGAACCTATTTTGTTTAATGATACCATTTTCAATAATATAGCTTTTGGGATAGATAATGTTTCGCAAGAAGAGGTGGAAGCTGCTGCAAAAGTTGCCAATGCACATGATTTTATCATGGAAACCCCCGATGGCTATCAAACAAATATCGGCGACCGGGGAAGTAAACTTTCCGGCGGGCAGCGGCAAAGACTAAGTATTGCCCGTGCAGTACTTAAAAACCCGCCGATTTTGATTTTGGATGAAGCCACATCGGCTTTGGATACTGAATCGGAACGTTTAGTGCAGGATGCTTTGACTAATTTGATGAAGAATCGCACTTCAATTGTTATAGCTCACCGGCTCTCAACCATTAAATATGCCGATGAAATATGTGTAATGTACGAAGGACGAATTTTGGAGCGCGGAAACCACGAAGATTTGCTGAAAAAAGATGGTGCTTATAAAAAACTACACGATTTACAAGCTTTTTAGCAGTTTGTTCAATTTAAATTTATGCAATAAATACCGTATTAAAAATATTGCTAATATCAATAATATTGCAGGAACAATTAATTGCGTATAATCAAAAGGCGAAGTAGTAGTTAAATTTTTGTTGATTTCATATCCTGCATAAACATTTATCAAAACAACCGGAATAAAACCAATTGCCGAACCAAGCAGATAAGTGGAAGTTTTTATTTTAGTAAAACCAAAAGAATAATTTAGTATTGATGAAGGAACAATATAGATTGCCCGCAGAAAAACTATCATAAGCAGTCCGCGCTTTTCAATCAATCGGTTTAATTTTTCAACCAATTTTTTATCACCAAATTTGGCTACAAATCTTTCTTTAAACAAATACCGGATACTGATAAAAGTTACAATTAATCCGGCAATAGTTGCCAACCAGGCAAACAAAAAACCATAAAAAAGACCAAATACATAGCCCGAAAATATCGTAAAAAACACTCTGGGAATAGCTGCCAGATTAAAAAGTATGTAAATAATAATCATATAAACAGGCGCCATAACACCCAGACTCAAAAAATATTCTTTAACCAACTCAATATGTTTGATACGGAGCAAATGATATAAATCAAAATAAAAGAAAGAAAAAATAACAATACTAACTG
>JALWNR010000660.1 GCA_027083715.1 Bacteroidales bacterium | reverse complement strand
TTAAAAAACCCGAAACATATGTTGTTGATTTCTCCACAGTTTTATTACGATAAAAATAATATTAATTACAGTACTACTCCGGGCAATTATTATGAGGATGAATACGAACAGCTCAACGGTTATGGTGTTGGTTTACACCATAAAATTGCGGTCAGTAAAATAAACAACAATAAATGGGTATTTTATTTTACCTATGGAATAGAGTATGCTCACTTTAATATAAATAATAAAAATTGGGAATGGATAAATTATACTGAGAATGGACTGCAATACATAAAGTATGAACTTATTGATACAGAGCAGAACACAGACAGGTTTCGTTTTAACTTGTACATGAGTGCCCAATACAATTATGCAGAAAATTTATTTTTGGACTTTTATATAGGTATGGGAGGAGTTTACAGTGTAAATAAGATGTTTCCTGATTTTACAACACCTATGTTTGACACAACTATGTATAATTACGCCTTTAATGGAATGTATTTACCAATAGGATTCCGCTTTGGTTTTCGGTTTTAAACTTAAAACAATAAATTTATTGATTTTGCGGTTATAATAGAAAACTAATTTTGTTAAATATGAAAACTTTTCTTTTTATCATTGCCTTGCCATTGTTTTTTACCGTTGCAAAAGCACAAAAAATTTATAAAGTAAATTATGAGTCGCAAGCCGATGTAAAAGTTTATATTGTTAAGTACGAATCGCAAGCCGATTTGAATGTTTACTATGTAAAATATGAGTCGCAGGCTACAAAACCCGGATTATGGTATCCTGTTAAGTATGAATCACAGGCTGATAAAAATGTATATTTTGTAAAATATGAATCGCAAGCCGATTTAAAAATCTACGTTGTAAATTATGAATCACAAGCAGGTTGGCGAAATACTTCTAAAAGATATTTACTTGATTTTTAATTCCCTTTAACCGCAATAATTCATGAAATTATCTTTAAGCAGATACAAGGCATCGGATTCCGCCGACATATTATTATATTTTTCACAAGCTATGCTTGTAAAGAGAAAAGTTCAAGGAATTCGTAACGAAGTAGATGCTTGAAGAGAATTTCAAGCGGCACCCAACCTTTAGCCTCATGAGCCGAAGGCGAATAAATTTGAGTGCGTTTATTTTGCTATGAGAATCGATTAATAAATTGCTAATAAGGGTATTACGACACAGCTGTAACAAAAGCGGTGAACTGCGAAGCACCTCACCGAAGGTAATTTTGCGGGTTAAGTTATGTTTTTAAAGAAAAGGTTGTAATGTGCTGTATGCAATACTGTTGTGGCTTAGTCCTGAAAGGACGATATATTTTAGCCCCGTATAAAGCAAAGCGAAATGCGGGGTTTGGTAATCGTTAAAGTATTAGCGATGCAAGTAATAAAGCTGATTAAAGAAAGATACATGCATCGCAATTTAAAATTATTTTCAACCCTTAATTCACATTACTAATGATTTAAATTTCCTCACCGCCAAACTGTTCATAAATTGAGTCGATTAAGGCTAAAACTTTTTCCGGCTCATCGGTAGTAACCAGTTTCATACGCATTTCTTTGAAATGGGGAATACCTTTAAAATAAGAAACAAGGTGCCTGCGCATTTCATAAACTCCACGTGGCACGCCTTTGTATTCAACTGATTTTTGAAAATGTATTTTAGCTAAATCTACTTTCTCTTTAAGGCTTAAAGGCGGCATCTCTTTTCCGTGACTTAAAAAATACCTTATCTCTTTAAAAATATAGGGTCTGCCATAAGTGGCACGTCCAATCATAACGCCGTCCACACCGTATTTGTCAAATGCTTCTTTCGCTTTTTGGGGCGAATCAATGTCTCCGTTACCGATAATCGGGATATGAATGCGCGGATTATTTTTTACTCTTCCGATAATTTCCCAATTGGCACTGCCTCTGTAAAGTTGATTCCGGGTTCTTCCGTGAATTGTAAGGGCTTTTATGCCGGTATCTTGTAGTCGTTCTGCCAGTTCTTCAATAACCAGACTTTCATCATCCCAACCGAGGCGGGTTTTTACCGTAACCGGCAAATGTGTGGCTTTTACAATTGCTTCGGTCATTTTTATCATCTTAGGGATATCGCGTAACATACCTGCTCCGGCACCCCTATTAGCTATTTTTTTCACAGGGCACCCGTAGTTTATATCAATCAGGTCAGGTTTTGCAGCAGTAGCTATCTTTGCCGATTCTGCCATAGCATCAATATTGTGTCCGTATAGCTGAATACCTACCGGACGTTCATGTTCCTCAACCTGCATTTTTTTTAAGGTTTTTTTTACATCACGTATTAATGCTTCGGAAGCCACAAACTCCGTATAAACCATATCGGCTCCAAACTGTTTGCACATGTAGCGGAACGATGGATCGGTTACATCCTCCATAGGTGCTAAAAACAGCGGATAATCAGGTAATTCTATATTGCCAATTTTAAACAAGTCTTTTGTTTTTTATTTAGTGTGCAAAAGTACTGATTAACTATTAATTTTAAAAATACTTTTCTTCGTTTGCAGGGAAACCGGTTTTCTAGTTTTAGTTCCGGTACAATTGTATTTTATAAAACAAAA
>JALWNR010000659.1 GCA_027083715.1 Bacteroidales bacterium | reverse complement strand
AATTTATTATTTGTAACAAAATTACCTGTTAATTCGTCTCACAGAAAACAAAGTTATTTACTAAAATTTAATATTTGAATTATGAAAAAGGTATTTGCAACATCAATTTTAATTTTATTTTTCATCTTTTCGTGGGGACAAAAAGATACAACCATTATCCATTTAGGTGATAAGAAGGTCATTATTATTGAAAAATCAGGAAAAGAACCAAGGACACAACAAGAAAAGCTTGAACAGGGAAAAAAGGAATTTAAAACTATGCTGGAGGAGCTTGAAAAACAAAAACTCCAAAATGAAAAAGAATTGGAAGAATTACAAAAACAAATGGAAGGGGCTGAGGATGAAGAAGTTTTAAAACAACTGGAAGAAAGTTTAAAAAAGCAGGAGCAAACATTGAAAAACCTTGAAAAACAACAAAGGGCACTGGAAAAAGGAATAGAAGATATTGAGAATGAATCAGATAAAATAGAAGATGATTTTGAAAAATTTGATTGGGACGAGAAGGAAAATGATTTTCCTGAAAATGATGAACATGAATGGGAATTCAACTATGATTTTAATCCTTTTAAATGCTCAAAATCATTTAACGGTCATTGGGCAGGTTTTGAACTGGGATTGAATAATTGGGTAAATAAAGATTATAAATTTACACTGGATCCTTATCAGGATTTTGAGCTAACTCCGGAAAAATCATGGATATTTACCGTGAATTTTATTGAGTTTAATATTCCTTTCGGAAAAAGAAACGGATTAGTTACCGGAATGGGTACAACATGGAACTTATACCATTTCAGAAATAATGTAAATATTACAGAAAACAACGAAGGCATTATTACTGCCGAACCTGAAACAAATTATGAGTTAAGTAAAAACAATTTGAATTTATGGTACATTAATGTACCGCTTATTTATGAATTTCAAATTCCTGTTAAAAATAATTCAGGTATTCATGTAGGATTTGGTGTGGTAGGTTCATTAAAACTAAGGTCAAAATATGTTCAAAAATATAACGGAACAAAACAGAAAGATAAATCAGATTTTCAAATACCCGGGTTTAAGTACGGACTTACTTTCAGGATAGGTTACCAATACATAAACTTATTTGCAAATTATAACGTAACACCACTGTTTAAAGAAAATCGGGGACCGGAATTATTTCCTGTATCTGTAGGATTAGTTTTAATTCCTTTTTAAGCGGTTTAGTGTACATGTAATTACAGGCAATAGTTTCAAAAAAAAATTAATACTGTTGCCTTTTTTTTGTATTTTCAGAAACCAAAAGTTCAAAGCTATTTCCTAATCAAAAACAAAGTCATTTTTTCAAAAGTCATTTTTTCATTTATCTTTGTACACCAATTTAAGATTGTTATAAACATACAGATAAAGAAAATTTTATGAACTTTATTGAAGAATTAAAATGGCGTGGCATGTTACAAGAAATTATGCCAGGAACCGATGAACAGCTTGAAAAAGAAATGACTACAGCCTATTTGGGAATTGATCCTACGGCAGATTCTTTACATATAGGGCATCTTACCGGAGTGATGATGCTTAAATTATTCCAAAAATCAGGGCACAGACCTATTGCATTAGTGGGTGGTGCTACCGGAATGATTGGAGACCCTTCGGGAAAATCGAAAGAACGTAACTTACTAAATGAAGAAACCCTGCGGCACAATCAAGAAGCTATAAAAAAACAATTAGAAAAATTTATCGATTTCAATGGAAACGAAAAAAACTCCGCACTGATGGTAAATAATTATGATTGGATGAAAGAATTCAGCTTTTTGGATTTTATTCGAGACATAGGAAAATCAATCAGCGTTAATTATATGCTAGCAAAAGATTCGGTAAAAAGCCGTATGAAACGCGAAGGAGACGACAGTGATGCAGAAGGAATTTCGTTTACAGAATTTACTTACCAATTAGTACAAGGATACGATTTTTTATATTTATACGAAAACTATAATTGTAAATTACAAATGGGTGGTTCTGACCAATGGGGAAATATCACCACAGGAACAGAACTTATTCGCCGCAAAGCCGGTGGTAAAGCATATGCTTTAACATGGCCATTGCTTACCAAAGCCGATGGCGGTAAATTCGGGAAAACCGAAAGCGGAAATGTTTGGCTTGATCCTAAAAGAACAAGTCCTTATCGTTTTTATCAGTTTTGGTTAAATGCATCCGATGAAGAAGCTGAAAAATACATTAAAATTTTTACTTTGCTCACGCGCGATGAAATTCAAGCATTGATAGATGAGCATAAAGAAGTACCGCATTTGAGAATACTTCAAAAACGCCTGGCAAAAGAAATTACCATAATGACGCATTCCGAAAAAGAATACGAAAAAGCAGTTGAAGCATCGACTATTCTTTTTGGAAAAGGAACAAAAGAAACTTTGAGCAAATTAGATTCAGATACACTATTGTCTGTTTTTGAAGGTGTTCCTCAGTTTACGATAAGTAAAAGCGAATTAGATGCAGGCATAGCTATTTTAGATTTATTGGCAGAAAAAACCAAAGTTTTCACTTCGAAAGGTGAGATACGTCGTTTGATGAAAGATAACGGATTGAG
>JALWNR010000658.1 GCA_027083715.1 Bacteroidales bacterium | reverse complement strand
GGCATCAAAAGGAAGCAAAATACCTTTGCCGTTATAAACTTCTACGTTTACCTCTAATCGATCTCCACTGGTTAAATTTGGAATATCGGCATAAGCTTTATATTCCGACAAACCATTAAATGTGCTGTTCAATGGTATCGCATCAAAACGTTTATTATTGGTTTCAACACCCACAATTTTCACATCATTGGGTACTCTAATCAAAAGAAAAAAACCATTATCCGATTTTAAATTGGCAATAGGATGACCGGGCATTGCCATATCACCAACATTTACCATTGTTTTAGAAATTACACCTGTTACCGGAGATTTAATATTGGCATAACTCATCATGTTATACAGTTCATTTAATTTTTGCGTAAGTGCTTCTTTTTTTGAATTCAATTCAGAAAGCATTCCCTCTTCTTTTTGAGATTGTTCAACAGAAGCACCTTCTACTTTCAGTAATTCAAGTGTTCTTTGATGTGTTGCAGTCATGTTTTTTATCCCAACATTTACAGCATCTAACTGTGCCTTTACACTGTTTATATTACTCAAAACAGTGGTATTATCAAGTTTTACAATTAGTTCGCCTTTATAAACTTTTGAACCGCTTGGTTTAATATAGTTAACTCTTGCAGGGATTTTTGATGCCATCATTACATCTTTATCATTTTGTACAATTGCCAGATAAGGAAGAGTAAGTTGCACATTCCCGGATTGTACTTTTTGAGTAGTAACTACCACATCATATCTTTTAGCAGGAGGTGCAGCTGCATCTCTGTTTTTTGCATTTTTAATGGCAATTCCGCCACCAATTACTATAACAAGAATAATAAGTGTTGTTATAATTGCTTTTTTGCTTATTTTTTTCATTTGTATATATTTTTAAAGGTTCTTTAATTATTTTACTATTTTTTCAATATCATTACCATAAATAACAGCCAGTTTCATAAGTGTTTGCCAGTTTTCGGCAACAGCCTGATAATATTTTGATTGTTCCAAAACTAAATCATCTTCATATTTCAAATAATCTTCAATAGGCATTCTATCACTTTCATAAGCAACTTTTGCAACTTTTAGCAATCCCTCTTTATCTTTAATACTTTGTTTATATAAGTTTATCTGATTTTCAAGTATTTGCAGGTTAAGTTGTAGTTGTTTAGCTTGTGCGCTCAATTCCAACTCTTTTTGTGCTAAATCATTTTTTAAAGACTCAACTTCTAAATTTGCCATCTTAATTTTAGCATATTGCGATTTTTGGAAAAGTGGGATTTTTAACACCAGATTAAATGTCGTAAAATCAGTATTTACAGCACCATCGTTATTATACGCATTAGCTATGGCATGGTTATAATTTGCCTTAGTAACCAACATAGGCCAAAGCTTTTCTTTTTCGGCTCTTGCACCCAGTCTTTCTGCTTCAATTTTGTACCTTAAAGGGTCTAATGCAACTAACCCTCTATCGGTATAAGTTCCTGTTTGTACCATTGGAATATCATTTACTAAATAAATTCCTGTTAAAGATTGTATCATTGAAACAGCCTGAGATTTTTTGAGTTCAATCCCCGATTTAGCTAAATCTATTTGGTTTAGCGCATCGTTTATTTTTAATAAAGCACTTTTAGGTGCCCTTTGGTTGTTTACCTTTATTTCAATAATTTCTTTTGTTTTTTCAATAGACTGCTTTTTCTTTTCTAAGGCGGCAATCATTCCATTCATAAATTTTAAATTGGCATTTAAACTTACAATGGTAGCCTCGTCCTTTAATAAATCAATATATGCTTTTTGTTCTGCCGATTTATACAAGGTTTTAGCCTTGGCAGCCATGGTATAAATTGATTTCACAAAAATTGGCATAGAAACAGAAGCTCCTGCTCTTAAAATATTTTCGCTAAAAGGTTGTGCCACAGAAGGGTCTTTCACCATTGCCAGCAAATCATTTGGAGAAATAGGCATCATTCCGGAAGGATCGGATGCATAATTGTATGACCCGAACAGATCAATGGCAGGGTACAACATACCGATTGCTATTTTTTTCCCGGCTAGTGCTTTCTCTTTGTTAATTTCACCGACAAGTGTTTTCGGATGAGTTTTTAACGAGTCGAAAAGCACACTTATGCTATCAACTTCCTGTGCTTTTACCAGCATAGGAAATAAAGCAATTATAAGTAACATTTTCTTTATCATATCTCTATTTTTTAAGTTTTGTAAGCAAGTATTTACTTGCAAAGATAAAGCGTTTTATTTAATAAATCCAAATTATTTGTGATTTTTTTTTTAATCAATTCTTAAACAAGCAGTAACATCATGTAAAACAAGACATTACATTTTATGATTTACAGTAAAGAGGATAGGGTTTATAATGAAGTGAAATCTATTGCTTATTATTTTTTCACACTTTTTCGTTCCAATATTTTCATCAATTCGTTTTCCGGAAAATACCCGACATGCCGATAATACTCCTTGCCATCTTTATCTAAAAATATTTGTGTAGGTATTGCATGAATACCATACTTTTTAGCATAGGGATGTCCTTCCGGTGTCCAAACATCATAAAAAATGACTTTTACATCCTTGGGATATTTTTCTTTGATGC
>JALWNR010000657.1:1551-2583 GCA_027083715.1 Bacteroidales bacterium | reverse complement strand
ACACATAACATTTTGTTTTCGTTACTTTAAATTGGCATTGAATTTGAAGTGGTGATAATAAAATCGGAATTTTCGGGTTTTATTCGTAGAGTAAAAGCGATGGCTAAAATCAAAGAAATAATAAAAAAATAGGAACAGATGAAGCTTGATCAATACATAAAAGAACTGCTTATTGAAAAGGACAGTATCATTATAAAAGATTTTGGAGCTTTTGAGAAAGTACTTCAATCTGCTGAAATTGACGAAGATTCAGGAGAAATAAAACCTCCTCATGTAACACTGAAATTTGATCCGTCTTTAAAAATTGACAGCGGAACTTTAAGTAAATTTATTGCGGCTAAAGAAAATATCTCAGAAACTGAAGCAATACAAAAAATAGCTGAACAAGTTAAAATATGGGAAAATGAATTAAAAGAAGGGAAAACTATTCATCTAGAAGGTATTGGATATATTAAACTAGATAAAGGAACAAAAATATTTGAAGTAAAAATTGCTCAAGGTACTTTTCCTGATATGTACGGACTTCCGGTAATTTCTGTTGAAAAGCATGAAGAAAAAGTTGATTTAAGAAAGCAGCCCATCAGAAAAGAACCACCCAAAAAGAAAGAAGTTGATAATAAAGAAAAGAAAGTTGCTGAAAAGAAAGCAGCTGTGAAAAAGAAATCCGAAAAAAGGGTAACTCCCAAAAAAACAATGACTAAAGAAGAAAGAGAAAAAGCTTTTAAAAAGCTAATGCTAACTCTTTTAATTGTTATTCCAATAATAGTAATCGGTGTTTTAGTTACTTTAAATTTTGATTTGGTTAAAGAAAAATTTAATTCCGGATCTGAATATGTAAGTGGTTTGTTTTCAGGAGAACAAGATGATGAAAATGATATAACTACCGATGAAATTGATAATACCGACACAAACCGGATAGCAGAAATAGACAATTTAGACTCAACGGTTACCGAACAAAATGAAACAGAGAAAATATTAGAAAATTATACAGTTATTAACGGCCAAACAAACGAAACTGTATCTTCCGGAGAG
>JALWNR010000657.1:0-1541 GCA_027083715.1 Bacteroidales bacterium | reverse complement strand
GTTTTAAAAGCATGCAAAATGCAAAACG
Source organism: Bacteroidales bacterium (assembly GCA_027083715.1). Classification (GTDB taxonomy): domain Bacteria; phylum Bacteroidota; class Bacteroidia; order Bacteroidales; family NBLH01; genus NBLH01. Next base: position 1,513 of record JALWNR010000657.1, on the reverse strand, counting down.
TTACAGAAATCAGTTAAAAAACAAAGGTTTTTCAGCAAAAGTACTTCCAAAAGCTAATGGACTATACAGAGTTTCAATTGGTTCTTTCAATGATTTAAAAGCTGCAGGTTCTGAAATTGAAAATCTACATGAAATAGACCCAACACTCAATGTTTGGATATTGCTTAACAAATAATACGATTGACTAAAAAATTAAAGCCGGACTTGTTTAGTCAGTCCGGCTTTGTTTTTGTTGATTTTCAACTCACTTATAAGTTAAAACCCAAAACCTGCTCTTATAACACACCAACAAAAGTACACCAAATAAGTGTTAAATTTCTTTAAAAAAACTTAAAGAATGTTAAATTTTGTTTATCAGTATTTCTGATATTTGTTCATTACTTTTTCATAACTCAAAACACAAAAATTTTACATAAGGTTTTACTTTTCCTAATTTCACATCGCAAAATTGATTAAGGGAATACTGTGCAAATCAGTAGCTGTCCCCGCAGCCGTAATCTGCATAAAAAGCTTTGGTGCTGCAATGCCACTGTCCGCCACCGGCGGATGGGAAGGTAAGCCAAAGTGCAGAGAGCCGGAAGACCTGTCATTTTTGCCTTTTTATTATTCGTAGCTTTCGGGTGAAAAAGCTAACGAAAGACTAAACACCTTTCGTGTAATATATTTACCCTTTTGCTACCATTAATTATTAACTTTTAAGAAAAAATTAATGGAAGAGATGCATGTTATTAAACGTGACGGGACACGTGCGCCCATTGATTTATCCATGATTCACGAAGCGGTTGAATGGGCATGTAACGGATACGATAATGTTTCTGTATCGGATATTGAAATCAACTCTAAATTACAATTTTACGAAGGCATTAGCACCTCGGAAATTCAAAAAGTAATGATACGCTCGGCAGCCGATTTAATATCGGAAAAAAAGCCTAATTATCAATATGTTGCTGCGCGATTATTGTTGATGGATTTACGCAAAACCGTATATAAACAAGAACAAGCCATACCTTTTGAGTATTTGGTACACAATAATATTTATAAAGGTGTATACGATAAAATACTTCTTGAAAAATACAGCAAACAAGAGCTTGTTTTTTTCGGAAAACATATAAAATACGAGCGTGATTTTTTGTTTACTTATGCCGGATTAAGTCAAATGATGGATAAATATCTTTTACAAGACAGAAAAAGCGGCGAATTATACGAAACACCTCAAGAAGTTTTTATGTTGATTGGTATGTTTATGTTTATGAACTATGAACAAAAACTGCGTAAAAAATACGTTCTTAAATTGTACGAAGCGCTTTCTTTGTTTAAAATTAGTTTGCCCACTCCGATTATGTCGGGTGTTCGTACGCCTTTAAGGCAATTTAGCTCGTGCTGTTTAATTGATGTAGGCGACTCCCTGTTATCAATAATGCATTCCAATACGGCAGTAGGCTTTTATACGGCACAACGGGCAGGAATCGGTTTAAATTTTGGGCGTATTCGCGGTATTGATGCACCGATAAGA
>JALWNR010000656.1 GCA_027083715.1 Bacteroidales bacterium | reverse complement strand
TTTAATATAAAAATCACAAACAGATGAATTATAAAAAAACGAATGCGGCATCATCAACCATTACCAGAAATCAGATAGATTTAGACAAGCAAACAGGAAATATTTATGAGTCATTGGTGATAATTTCCAGAAGAGCAAATCAAATCAGTACAGACATTAAAGAAGAACTCAATAAAAAATTAGAAGAGTTTGCATCTTATACAGATAATCTGGAAGAAATTTTTGAGAATAGAGAGCAAATCGAAATTTCAAAATTTTATGAAAGATTGCCGAAACCTACGCTGATTGCTATTCAGGAATTTTTGGAAGGAAAAATTTATTATAGAAATCCCAACAGAGATAATCAGTAAAGATATTATTATTTTATTTTTATCCCTGCATTATTCGATGTAGGGATTTTTTGTATATAGCTAATGAAACATATTGCAATAGATTTAAGCAAGAAAGCATGGCAGTGGTTTACTCTGATACTGCTGTCATTAATTTGGGGTAGTTCGTTTCTTTTTATGAAGCGTGGGCTGGAATCTTTTACCGATACACAAGTAGCTGCTTTTCGTATTTTTATTTCTTTCGTGCTTTTTTTACCAATCGCCTTAAAACGATTAAAGTACCTGAAAAAAGAAAATATTAAATCTTTGTTGTTAGTGGGCTTTGTCGGAAATGGTATTCCTGCTTTTTTATTTACCAAAGCACAAACTCAGGTGAGCAGTTCACTAGCAGGAATGCTCAATTCATTAGTACCGCTTTTTGCTTTAATTGTAGGTTCTGTTTTTTATAAAGTTCAGGTAAAAAAATTGAACATATTAGGCGTTTTTATTGGCTTGGTAGGAGCTGTAGGTCTAATTGTCATGAGTTCGGAAGGAGCTTTTTCCTCATCTGGTTATTATTCGCTGTTTATTGTACTTGCAACAATTTGCTACTCAATCAGTGTAAACGAAATAAAACAAAAATTGGCTATGCTTGATGGGGTTTCTATCATGTCATTTGCATTCTTGTTTATTGGTCCTTGGGCTGGGATTTATCTTTTATTGTCCGATTATCAGTACACTTTGAGTACTCCGGATTATATGCATAATTTTACTTATGTGTTTTTTCTGGCTTTGCTCAGTTCAGTAATTGCCAACATTATTTTTAATTATCTGATAAAATACACTACTGCACTTTTTGCTACATCAGTTACTTATTTAATTCCTGCTGTTGCAATCTTTTTGGGAGCACTCGATGGGGAAAATATTCGTTTCGGACAGTTATTATTTATTGCAGTAATTTTGGGTGGAGTAAGTCTGGTAAACAAAAAATAATGTAAATTTGTTCCTAATATTTAGATTTATAAAAAATGCGTAGTTTAAAACTAATAAATAAAAAAATGCCTTTGGCTGATATGATATTGGCTAATGTTGATCTACTCTCAATTCTCAGGCGCTTTGATATTGCTTTGGGCATTGGCGATAAAAGTATTGCTGATGTTTGTATGGAAAAAAACATAAACCTTGAATTTTTTCTGGCAATTGTAAATATTTTTCATAATAAAGAATATTTCCCGACAGAGAAATTACAAAGTTTTTCAATTGGCACAATTGTTCACTTTTTAAAAAAATCACATTATTATTATAATCAAGAAATAATACCTGCTATTGAAGTTTTAATTCATCAATTGCATTGGCGTGGAGATGACCATGAACGTAATTTACAAATCTTACAAAAATTTTTTAACGAATATCGGAAAGAAGTTAAAACACATACCGACCATGAAGAAGAAACGGTTTATCCGTATATGGTTTATGTTGAAGAAACTTGTATGAAAAAAGAATATATTGAAGAATGCTACCAAAAAATGAACCATTATTCCATTACCAACTATGCAGAAGAACACAATAATATCGAAGAAAAACTAACAGACTTAAAAAACATTATCATCAAATATTTACCGCCTTCTAATAATCAGGATATTGCTTTTCGTATTTTACAAAAACTGTTTAAACTTGAAAATGATTTAAAACATCATGCTGCTATTGAAGAAAGAATTTTAGTTCCAAAAATTCTGGAAATGGAAAAAAAATTGGAACAAATGTATTTAGGAATTAAAAAATCCTGATTTATGCCGACTTCTGTCTTTATTATATTTGAAAAATCAGCATTAATCCGCTTAGGACTGATTAGCTTATTAAGAGCACTTGAAGATGCATCCGTTGCTTTTGATTTTCGTAATGTAGATAATTTTCAGCAAAAAATAGCTGATACTAAACCCGATTTTGTGATCATCAACAAAAAAAATATTGAAGATATTGGAATAAAAGTTTTGAAAAAACTATCTAAAGAGTATGGATTTAAAATAATTGCTTTATCAAAAGATTATTCTCCCGAAGAAAATAAAATATGGATAGAAGAAATTTATATTGATGAAGAAAAAGTGAATATTTCTGATAAAATCGAACATTTAATAAGACAACAGCTGAAAAACAAAAAGCAGGATAAAGACAATAATGAAATCTCCAAACGTGAAAGGGCTGTATTGGCAATGGTGGCACAAGGATTTACAAACAAAGAAATTGCCGAAAAATTGTTTATAAGTACACACACAGTAAT
>JALWNR010000655.1 GCA_027083715.1 Bacteroidales bacterium | reverse complement strand
GTTATGTGTATATAATTGTAAACTAATGACTGCGGCATAATACTATGTTTATTAGGTTAATGATTTTATTACGCACCTTTGGTGCTCGTTTTTGATTTCGATTATTAATCATAGGGCTACGCCCTATGATATTAATTACGCACCTTTGGTGCTATTTTTACTACGATTAGTATTTGACCATATAATAATTCATTATATCAGAAATACTATCGGGTTTATTTTTCTTTTTAGGTAAAAACATGCACAAATATAGTACGGGATACCAATTTCTCAAAACCACCACCTATAAACAGAGGGTTTCAGAGCTTTTTTCAATGAAGTACGAAAGACAGGAAAAGTATTATTTGAAATTGACAATTCAAGGCTCATAGGATAAATAACGAAACAAAAATTTAGGAAATTCAATAAATATTTTTTTAATTCCCCTTCCCTTCTTGCCTGTTTACAAATTTACCATCTGTAAGTACCGGAATGGCATTTGTGGCATCTTCTTTCAGGCAGTAACGAATATCGTTTCCTAGAAGGCTGATTTTGTCCTTAAATCGCATGGATTGATCCATAATGAAACCAAAAATATCATCTTTCGCTTGTTCGTAAATGAGTAATGCATGGTTTGCAGAGTCTGTGGGAAAAGTATATTGATTAAAACGATTTAAATCATCAATGAGTTTTCCGGCAAAAAGTGTATCTTCAATACTTACATTTCCTTTCCAACCGGAACAAACCAATAAAATATTTTTACCGGAGCCGCGCAAGTAGTTTAAAAGCACTTTGTAATTTACAAAAGCACCAATAACTATCTCTGAGTTCATTCCTAAATGTTGCGAAACTTTTTCGATATTTTGCGTTCCGTTTGTTGTGGTAATTGCCAGTTTTTTTCCTTCCAAATCAGTAGTCATAAACTCAAAAGGAGAATTACCAAAATCAAAGCCTTGCAACTTCTCACCGTTACGCTCGCCGGCAATTAAGTAGCCTTGTTGTTTGTAGCTGAGTGCTTTGCTTTTATCCGCCACAGGGAGTACTTCGTCCGCACCGTAATAAAACGCAGTACAAATGGTAGAGCTGGCACGTACAATATCAATAATCACAATCAATGTATCGTCTGTATTGAAATTTTCAATCAATGCAGGAGTAAGGCAAACGTCCAGTGTTTTTTTTTCAGTATCCAAAACAGTTTTAATTTAGAATTGAGCAGATAGTATGGTTTAAGGTAAAGAGTAAACGGATGATATCAAATCACCCGTTCACTATCAAAATTTATTCGCCTTTGTAAAACGGTAATTTTACAATTTTGGCTTTCACTTTTTTATTTCTGATTTGGATGTAAATTTCAGTATCTACTTTCAGGTAGCCTGCATTCACATAACCCATTCCAATACCTTTTTTCAGGCTGGGCGACATGGTACCGGATGTAACCACACCGATTTTTTCACCTTCTTTATTCACAATTTCATAGCCTTTGCGCGGAATGCCACGCTCAATCATTTCAAAACCTTTCAGGCGACGAACAATTGGCTCTTCTTTTTGTTTTGCCAAAACTTCGCGGTCAATAAAGTTATTACCTTCGGTAAATTTGGTTATCCAGCCCAATCCGGCTTCAATTGGCGAGGTTGTGTCGTCAATATCATTACCATACAGGCAATATCCCATTTCCAGGCGCAATGTATCGCGGGCAGCCAGACCAATTGGTTTAATGCCTTCCTCTTTTCCGGCTTCAAAAACCGCATTCCATATTTTATCGGCATCATCGTTGTACATATACAGTTCAAAACCTCCTGAACCAGTATATCCTGTGGCTGAAATAATTACATCATCCACTCCGGCAAATTTTCCGGTTACAAAAGTGTAAAATTTAATTTCCGACAGATTAATATCCGTCAGTTTTTGAAGAACTTTTGTAGCCAAGGGTCCTTGTACAGCCAATTGTGAAATCCAACCCGAAGCATTTTCCAATTCAGCACCTTCGGTATTTTGCTTGTTCAGCCAGTTCCAATCTTTTTCAATGTTAGCAGCATTTACAACCAACAAGTATTTTTCATTTTCGTAGTGATAAACAATCAAATCGTCCACAATTCCGCCTTTTCCGTTAGGAAAGCAAGAATATTGCGCATCACCGGGCTGCAATTTAGCCACATCATTGGTGGTAACTTTTTGTACAAAATCAAAGGCTTTTTCCCCTTTTACCCAAATCTCGCCCATGTGCGAAACATCAAATACACCCACACCTTTTCTCACGCTCAGGTGCTCATCAGTAACACCGGTATATTCAATGGGCATCTCGTAGCCGGCAAACTCTACCATTTTAGCTCCCAGCTCTTTATGATATTTGTTAAATGCTGTTTTTTTCATCACTAAATTTTAATTAATTGTTTAATGTTGAGGCAAAAGTAGTAAATTTCTATGGATATAAATTTTTTGCAACAATAAATTTGTATGTTAAAAAATATACATTAACTTTGCATTACAAAGTACTTTTAAATCAAAATAATATTATGGCAGAACAAGAGCAGCATTTAAAGAATCTGGCAGAGATACGTTCTATTATGGAGCGCACAACAACTTTTATTTCGCTTAGCGGTTTATCCGGC
>JALWNR010000654.1 GCA_027083715.1 Bacteroidales bacterium | reverse complement strand
TTTTGGTTTGGACTGAAAGTAATCGTTGTGATTTTTGTTTTTATGTGGTTCAGATGGACATTCCCACGTTTAAGAATTGACCAACTATTAACACTTGAATGGAAATATTTGTTGCCCATAAATATGGTAAACATAGTATTTATGGCATTGATGGTATGGTTAGGTTTAACCTTCTAATATAAAAAATATGAGCTATTTTTCTGAAATATATAATGGAGTGAAGTCCTTGTTTACAGGGATGAGCATAACGGGGAAGTATTTTTTTGTAAATCTTTTTACTCGTAAAGATGTTATTACTCAACAATATCCCGATAATATAGATACATTGAAAATGTTTGACCGTTTTCGGGGCGAAGTAATTATGTATCATAATGAGAATAATGAACATAAATGTGATGCATGTACTTTATGTGAGAAAGCATGTCCAAACGGTACAATTGAAATTATTGGAGATAAAAAAGTAGATCCTGAAACCGGAAAATCCAAAAGGTATTTAGTTAAACATATTTATCATTTAGAAATGTGTACTATGTGCGGATTGTGTATTGAGGCTTGCCCACAAAATGCTATTATTTGGGGACAGGATTTTCATCATGTTCAGTATGATAGAAGTCAACTAACAAAAGTATTAAATAAACCGGGCTCTAAGATAATGAGTAATTTAAAAGGAAAATAAAGATGGAAAGAATAATCTTTTATATAATATCGATACTAATGATTGTTTTTGCAGCAATGGCTGTAAGCAATAAGAATATTATGCGATCAATCATATATTTGCTTTTTGTATTAATTGGTATGGCAGCCATTTACTTTATGATTGAATTTTATTTTCTTGGAGCTGTTCAACTTACAGTATATGCAGGAGGGATTATAGTACTGTATGTAAATTCAATAATGTTGGTTGAAAAAATTAACAATCCGCTTCCATCGGCTGCTTTGTGGCGTAGAATGTTGGCAGGATTTTTAAGTTCCTTAGGAATTGTACTTACATTATTTGCTATTTGGTCTTATGATTTTGCAGTTGTTCCTGCAAATCAGGCAAAGGAAATAGAAATTCATGATATTGGTATTGCTTTGTTAGCTTATGGCAACCATGGATACATTTTACCATTTGAGGTAATCAGTATTTTACTGCTCGCTGCAATGGTTGGTGCTATTGTAATTGCTAAAACTAATAAACATAATGAAATTGCTAATAAATAAATTATAATTTATCATGATATCAGGTATTAGTATATACGAAATATTAACTGTAAGCACCATCATATTTTTTATTGGTATTTATGGTTTTGTAACCCGTAAAAATTTAATTGCAATGTTAATGTCTATTGAATTAATCTTAAATTCAGCAGCATTAAATTTTGTGATTTTCAATAAATATTTGTTCCCCAATGAATTAGGTGGTGCAATCTTTTCAATTTTTATTATAGCTGTTGCAGCTGCCGAAACAGCTTTGGCACTTGCAATTATCATTAACCTGTACAGATTAATGATGAGTTTAAAAACAGACGATCTGGAAACAATGAAATATTAAAAAACGATGGATTTAACGTACACAGTTTTAATACCGCTTATTCCTTTATTTATGTTCCTGTTTTTAGGACTTAACTATAAAAGGATAAAAGAACCGCTGTCTGGTTATATTGGAACAGCTGGATTATTAATTACAGCATTGTTGTCTTTTTACACTGCTTATCAGTATTTTTTTAATTACGGTAAAGTTGATGAGGTATATCAAAAAATTTATGCATTCAATACGGTATGGATTCATTTTACTGAAAGCTTGCATATTGATATGGGGGTTTTATTAGATCCTATTTCGGCAGTAATGCTTATTGTTGTCCCTCTTATTTCATTAATGGTACATCTTTACAGTATTGGTTATATGCATAAAGAACCCGGGTTTACACGTTTTTATGCATACCTTTCATTGTTTACTTTTTCGATGTTGGGTTTGGTTTTGGCAACCAATTTATTTCAAATATATATTTTTTGGGAGCTGGTAGGAGTTTCATCTTATCTGCTTATTGGTTATTATTATGAAAAGCCCTCTGCAATTTTGGCTGCAAAAAAAGCATTTATCGTAACACGTTTTGCCGATTTTGGATTTTTAGTAGGTATTTTAATGATTTCCTATTATGCTCAAACATTTGATTTTAAAATACTTAATGATTTAGATTTTATTAATAATCTAAAAATGCAAACAGGTATCTTCATGGGCTTATCGGTAATTACAGTTGCATTGGTGCTTATATTTATTGGTGGTGCCGGTAAATCAGCCATGTTTCCTTTACACATCTGGTTACCCGATGCTATGGAAGGACCAACACCCGTTTCAGCATTAATCCATGCTGCAACAATGGTAGTTGCCGGTGTATATTTGGTTGCACGCCTGTTTCCAATGTTCTATTTTTTCGATGATGGTTTTGCCTTACATGTTGTTGCTTGGACGGGTGCATTTACTACTTTCTTTGCCGCAATTATTGCATTTACCCAATATGATATAAAACGTGTACTGGCATTTTCAACCATGTCGCAAATTGGATATATGATGTTGGCTCTTGGAGTTTCGGGTTACGGAGGTCATGAAGGATTAGGTTTTATGGCAGGAATTTTCCATTTATTTACACATGCTATGTTTAAAGCATTGTTATTCTTGGGAGCAGGTGCCATTATACATGCTGTACACAGTAATTACATGCAGGATATGGGCGGATTACGTAAATATATGCCTATCACGCATATTACCTTTTTAATTGCAGCCCTTGCAATTTCAGGAATACCGCCCTTTGCAGGATTTTTTAGTAAAGATGAAATTCTTGCAGCTGCATTTGAACATAATTTCCCTGTATTTGTTATAGGATATATTGTTGCAGGAATGACTGCATTCTATATGTTTCGATTATATTTCCGAATTTTCTGGTGGAACGAGCCGGATTACAAACACAAGCCACATGAGGCACCAAAAGCAATGACTATTCCACTTCTTATTTTAGCGTTTATGTCTATATTTTCCGGTTTTATTCCTTTTGATGAATTTGTTTCACCGGATAATAAACCCTTTCATTCTCATATCGATTGGACACTTGCAGGACTATCTATAGGAATTGGTGTTTTAGGAATTTTAGCTGCTTTACTTTTTTATAAAAAAGAGAAAGATTTATCACAGCGTTTTAGATATGCCTTTGGCGATTTTTATAAGTGGACATTTAATAAATTTTATATAGATGATATTTACTTTTTTGTAACCAAAACAATTATTTTCAAATATGTGTCTTCTCCATTTGCATGGTTCGATAGGCATGTAGTAGATGGAACAATGAACGGTATTGGGAACGGTACAGTTTGGATTAGTACAAAAATCAAGAAATTACAATCAGGAAGAGTTCAGGATTATGCAATGTTCTTTGTTTCAGGTGTTTTGATTCTTATTCTAATTGTTTGGTTCTCAATTAATTACTAAAAGTTAAAAATTTAACAATGGATATTTTAACATTATTTGTAGTTATTCCCGTTCTTACGGTTCTTGCTTTAATATTTTCAAAAGGCATAAAACAACACAGGGTAGTGGCTTTAATTGGATTTATAATCCAAACATTAATGTCGTTTAATCTGATCTATCAATATTTGCATGAGCGTGCTGCCGGTAATAATGATGTCATGGTGTTTACCAAAGATGTAATGTGGTTTGCCCCCATGAATATTCATTATGCTATTGGTGTTGATGGTATTTCTGTATTAATGATTTTACTTACCTCCATAATTGTACTAACCGGTATTTTTATTTCCTGGAAAGTAGATGATTTACCCAAAGAGTTTTTTATTTCATTAATTGTTTTGGCATCAGGTGTATATGGCTTCTTTATTTCTGTAGATTTATTTACCATGTTTGTATTTTACGAAATTGCTGTTATCCCAATGTATTTGCTCATAGGAATATGGGGTAGCGGACCTCGTGAATATGCAGCCATGAAACTGACCATTATGTTAATGGGTGCTTCGGCACTGCTTTTAGTGGGTATATTAGGTGTTTATTTTAATTCAAATGCTGATGGAGGAGCACTCACTTTTAATATATTTGAAATTGCAAAAGTAAATATACCGATAAGCGCACAAAAATTGTTTTTCCCATTTTTGTTTATTGGCTTTGCTGTAATCGGAGCTCTGTTTCCGTTTCATACATGGTCACCTGATGGTCATGCTTCTGCACCAACGGCTGTTTCTATGCTACATGCGGGAGTATTAATGAAACTGGGAGGTTATGGTATTTTTCGTGTAGCAATGTTTGTTATGCCTGCAGGAGCGCATTATTGGGCAAATTTCTTCATGGTATTAGCTGTAATTGGAGTTTTTTACGGAGCTTTGGCTGCCATAAAACAAAAAGATTTAAAATACATTAATGCATATTCATCAGTAAGTCATTTGGGCTTAGTGCTTTTAGGGCTTTTAATGATGAATGAAATAGCTTGGAAAGGAGCCATGCTACAATCTTTATCTCATGGATTTATCACTGCACTTTTCTTTGCTATGATTGGGGTAATTTATGGCAGAACTCATACTCGAATTGTTACAAAAATGAGTGGTTTATTAAACGTTATTCCTGTTGCCGGAGCCTTGTATGTTATTGCAGGTATGGCAAATCTTGGTTTACCGGGATTTTCGGGTTTTGTTGCCGAAATGAATATTTTTGTCGGAGCTTTTCAGCATGCCGATACTTTTCATAGAGTTATTACAATTATAGCCGTTTCGTCAATTGTTGTTACTGCGGTATATATTTTACGAGTTGTGGGCATGATGCTTATGGGACCGACTACTCCTGAGTTTAAAAATTTACCGAAAATTTCATGGTACGAAAAAACAGGAACCTATATACTTGTATTGTTTATTGTTCTTATTGGTATATTCCCATTTTGGTGGGGAGGTATTATATCAGACAGTATCGGACCTTTTATTGAAAAAATACTTACTTTTTAAAAAAATAAATCTTTTAGAGAAATGGATTTAAATAGTTTAATGTTAATGAGACACGAATTAATACTGACACTGCTCATATTAATTTTACTTGTAGTCGATATTGTTTTTACCGGCGAAAATAAGAAAAAAGTCAGTTATATAGCTGTTGGATTATTTGCAGTTTATACCGTGATTGGGTTTTTGCCTCTAAAAGAGGGAACATTGTTTGGTGGAATGTTTGAAACCAATCGAATGATTTTTACCTTTAAAAACATTTTAAATATTGGGGTGTTGCTTATTAGTTTGTTATCCATTAACTGGTTGAATAATAAATCTTTAAAACATCAAAAAATCGGAGAGTTTTTTATTCTTTTGTTCTCATCGCTGTTAGGAATGTTTTTCTTGATTTCATCAAGAAACTTTTTGATGCTTTATTTATCATTAGAGCTTTCAACACTTCCTGTAACTGCTCTTGCTGCTTACGATATTTACAGTAGAAAATCTTCCGAAGCGGGTATTAAATTAATACTTTCAGCGGCATTGTCTTCCGGTATTTTTCTTTTCGGAATTTCCTTTATTTATGCAGCAGGAGGAAGTTTATATTTTCATGATTTAGTAGGTAATATTGGTCATTCATACCTTTCAATAGCCGGATTAGTAATGTTTTTTGCCGGTTTTGCTTTTAAAATATCATTAGTTCCTTTTCACTTTTGGACAGCAGATGTTTATGAAGGAGCACCTACACCCGTTTCAAATTATCTGTCGGTTATTTCAAAGTCGGCTGCGGTTTTTATTTTAATGATTACTTTATTTGTAACATTCAGAGAGTTAATTGATATTTGGGTTCCCATGTTATACGGTATTTCTATTCTCACTATGTTTATTGGGAACTTTTTTGCACTCCGCCAGCAAAATTTAAAGCGTTTTCTTGCTTTCTCATCAGTGGCTCAAGCCGGATTTGTTATGATGGGTATGCTGGCTGCCGATAAATTGGCTGTAGCTACGGTAATTTATTTTATGGCAATTTATATTTTCTCTAATATCGGTGCTTTTGGTGTTGTACAGATAGTTTCTATATTTAGTGGGAAAGAAAATATTGATGATTACAATGGCTTTTACAGAACCAATCCTAATTTAGCTTTGGTATTAATGCTTTCATTGTTCTCATTAGCAGGAATACCTCCAATTGCCGGATTTTTTGGTAAATTTTTCTTATATACATCAGCTGCAAGTAAAGGTTATTATTTGTTAGTTTTTATTGCTGTAGTTAATGTTACCATTTCGTTGTATTATTACTTATTAGTAGTTAGAGCTGCTTTTTTAAGAAGAAGCGACAATCCTATTCCTTATTTTAAAAATGATGTACTTACTAGAATAGGTTTAATTATTGTGGTTGTTTCTTTATTTTTAATTGGTCTTTACAGTCCGCTGTATGACTACATTAACAGTGTTGTAAATGTTTTAAATATTTAGGATTATGAGTATGCCTGTAAAACACGATTTTGGTAAAATCGGGGATAATTTAGTTACTTTCGTTGAAAAAGGAGTGAATACTGAACGTATGAACTTTTTAAAAAATTTATTGGAATTTAATGGGTTTGAAGTCATTATTGAAGAACTTGAACCAACAGAAGAGGCGGGAAAAAAATCCTATAATGTTGCAGTAAACGATTTGGTTTTTAATCCGGTAATTTGGGTTTATGATCGTAAACTTCGAACTCCGGATGGACATATAGTTAATGAAGACTATTGGATGCAAAGAAATACCAATTTCCGACCTCAGTATTGGGACAGATAGTTTATAATTATAAAGAAATGCGGTTTTAACAGCCGCATTTTTTATTCTACCAACCCAAAAGTCAGGGTTTGGATGACTTGATAAGCAGTTAGTTATTACAGCTTTTTTCTTCCTTCTTAAACTATCCTTGCAATACCATTGGCAGAAGAATGAAAAATAAAAGTAATTTTCTACTTGAATCTTTTGTTGTCTGTTTTAAAATATCTCACTACTTTTGCAATCCCAAACAAAAATATTAAAATCATGGCTTTAAGTTGCGGAATAGTAGGATTAACCAATTCAGGAAAAACCACTTTGTTTAATTGCATGTCGAATACAAAGGCAGAGGCTACCAATTATTCTTTTAGTACCGGAAAATCAAATATCGGAATGGTAAAAGTACCTGACCCGCGCTTAAAAGAGTTGGAAAAATTGCAGCCAACCGAAAAATTAGTTCAAGTAGTTGTGGATATTGTAGATTTACCCGGTTTGGCAAAAGGTGCCAGTCAAGGAGAAGGTATTGGAAATAAATTTCTAGGAGAATTACGCAATGCAGATGCTATAATTCATGTAGTTCGTTGTTTTGAGGATGATAATTTACCACACCCTTCCGGTTCTATTGATCCTGTCAGAGATATTGAAGATTTAGATTTTGAATTGCAGGTGGCTGATTTGCAGTCTGTTGAAAAAAAGATTGCACGAACAGAAAAATTATTAAAAACAGGTGATAAAAATGCTAAACGTGTTATTGAAATACTGAATAAGTATAAAAATCATCTTGAAAATTTTCAGAATGCACGAACTTTAGAGGTTAGTGAAGAAGAAAAAGCAGCTGTTGGTGATTTGTTTTTACTTACTACTAAGCCGGTTTTTTATGTTTGTAATGTAGATGATGATTCTGCTATAAGCGGAAATAAATATTCCGAAGCTGTAAAAGAACATTTAAAAGATGAGGATACCGAAGTTCTAATAATTGCAGCAAAAATGGAAGCCGAGATTGCTGAACTGGAAACAGAAGAAGAACGTTTGGAATTTTTACAAGATATTGGTTTAAGTGAACCGGGAGTTGATAAATTGATACGTTCTGCATATAAAATACTAAATTTAGAAACTTTTTTTACGGTAGGCCCCAAAGAAATTAGAGCATGGACAATTAAAAAAGGCTCCACTGCACCCGAAGCTGCCGGTGTGATACACAGCGATTTGCAAAGGGGATTTATTCGTGCAGAAGTAATGAAATATAATGATTTTATTGAACTAAAATCGGAACAAGCAGTGAAAGAAGCCGGAAAATTACATGTTGAGGGGAAAAGTTATATTGTTGAAGACGGAGATATTTTAAACATACGTTTTAACGTATAAAATTTAGAAAAAAATGAGTAGAATTATAGAAAAAGAGTTTCTTACAGATAATATCGTAAAATTTGTATTTGATGCACCCGAAATAGCTCCAAAATGTAAAGTTGGGCATTTTGTATTTGTGCATTTAGATGAGCATGAGCGTTTAACCTTAAGTGTTGCTGATGCTGATGAAAAGGAAGGAACTATTACTTTAGTAATAGAAGCAGTTGGTGAACTATCAGCTAAAATTGCCGGTTTAAATGAAGGCGATGAAGTATTAAGTATAGAAGGACCCAAAGGTAAAACAGTTGATATACATAACTATAATTGTGTATTGGCAATTGGCGGATCTGCCGGTATAGCACCCTTATTGATGACTGTAAAAGAACTGAAGAAAGCTGGAAATAAAGTAATTAGTGTTTTGGTTGCAAAATCTGAGGAACAATTATTTTTTGAATCTGATATAAAAGAGTATTCTGATGATTTAACTGTTTTTACTTACGATAATCAAGATAAAAATGGTTTGGATACACTGATAAAAAACATTATTTCACAGGAAAATATTCAAAAGGCTTATTTAATCGGTCCCAAAGTTTTAATTAAAGCAGCTAATGATGTGCTTAAAGATTTGTCTGTTTCGGCACAGGCAACACTATGGTAGTGAAAAAGTGAATTTTATAAAAAAGAGCCGGTATTATCCGGCTCTTTTTTTTGATGTGTTTATAACATTCTGTCTTTTAGTTTTTTTATGATTTCATTTGCACGTGAAATTTCTGTTCTGAGTTCACGTTCACGTTCTACATTTTCGGTCATGTCAAATACCAAACAAACAATACGTGAGAATTTATCATTCTCATCATATAAAGGGGTAAATGTTTCATAAAACCATTTTTCTTTTTGATCAAAATAATATTGATTTAAATTACGATATACTCTACCGGATAATAAATCAGATATAAAATTTTGATGGTCAACACTTTGTATTTTTTCTTCGCTCATAAAATCATCTAATTTACGATCTTTGAGTTCACTGAAAGCAATTCCGGTCATTTTAATAAATCGGTCGTTTGCTTCCATAATCTCACCACTAAATGAAAGATAATAGGTACCTACGGAATTGTCAACGGCATCCATAATACTGCTGTATTTAGCACTGATTTCTTTCATTTCTTTTTCAATCTTATTATTAAGTTCATTTAGATTAAAAACTTCTTCTTTATTTTTATTGAAAAGTTCACTATTTTCTTTTTTGAGTTTTTCTTCCCTTTCTTTAATTTCTTTCAAAGATTTCTGCATTTCTTCAATTTGCCTGCGGGTTTCTTCCTCCTGTTTGGTTAATCGTTCAGATTTTTCATTAGATTCTTGAAGTAACTTAGCTGTATGAATGTTAATTTTAACACTTGAAATAGTTGATGCGATACTTTCACCTATTTTTTCTACAAATTCAATTTTATACGGTTCAAATTCTTCAAAGGATGCTAATTCTACAACCCCATACACTTTTTCATTTAGTTTTAAAGGAACTATAAGTAAACTTTTAGGATCATCTTTGCCTAAACCGTATGTTATATGAACATAATCCTTGGGAATATCATTCATATAAATGGTTTCATTTTCCAAAACACACTGTCCAACTAGATTTTCTCCGATTTCTATTCTTTTATTCAAGTATTTTCTTCTATCGTAGGCATAAAAAGCCAGTAATTCCAGATGAACATCATTTTCATTGTCATCATTAATAATAAATAAGCCTCCAACACTAGCACCAAGATATCGAACCAAACGAGTAAGGATTTTATTGGTAAGTTCTTCCAAATCATCTTTACTTTCGCGTAAGAGCACACCAAATTCTGCCAATCCTTGCGAAGCCCAGCTTCGTTGTGCATTTTCGGCACGTCTTAAACTTGCTTCTTGAGATGCTCTTTTTAGGTTTTTACGCATCAATAGCAAGGAATTTCCAAGTTCATCTTCCGCGCTTAATGGAGTAAATTCACTATCATAGTTTTCTTTACCTATTTCATTTGCAAATTGAGTGATTTTTTTCAAACCTTTTTTCAAATTGTTTAGTGCGTGTCCCATTTCACCAATTTCATCATATCTAGCGTATGAAATTTCATCAGGAATACGACCTTGGCTCATCAGCAAAATATCACGTTTTATTTTATTAATTGGGTAAACCAATGCACGCGAATAAATAAATGCTACAATTATAATTAGAAAAAATGAAACTACTGTAATCCAGACTATGAAGTTTTTAAACCGATCAAAAGATATGTTCATTTGAGCACTAAAATTGTTGATATTCCTATCAAATTTTTTCGATAAAACAGCTAATCTTTTTAAAATATCATCCGTGAGTACCATAACTACTTGTCCTTCTTCAACATTTGCACTTCCAAGCGATTTTGCAACCGGATTATTATAGTCCTCAGGTGTGCTGAGCATGTCCATAATATTTCTGTGTTCTGCAAATAGCTTATCAACAGTTAGTTTAATAGTATCTAATTGAGCAATATCTTCTTGATCCCAGCCTTTGGATAATGAATCCAGTCTTTTTATCAGTTTATTGTATCCGTTTTTGTGAAGTTCGATTAATTGCTTTTTGTATTCTGTATTTTTTCGTTCTGCCACCCAGTTAACAATAAGCATTTTAGAATTGGTAATGCTTAGAGCTAAATCATTTACTGCTTTTGCCGAAGGCAAGTACAGTTCACTGATTCTATGACTAAGCTCTAAATTTTTTTGCATGGTATTATATATTAAAATACCTGCAATAATTACTACAATCATTAAAGAACTAAAACCAAGACTTATTTTATTGGCAATTGTAAGACGCAATTTCATTTTTGATAAAAGTTAAATAAATGTCGCAAAAAAATTAGCTAAACAAACTATCAGTTAACTATTTACTAGAATAAAC
>JALWNR010000653.1 GCA_027083715.1 Bacteroidales bacterium | reverse complement strand
GACTTAAATGGAGGCTGGGAATTATATTGGAACAAAATCTATTCATACGAGGATTTTGTAAACCATAAAACAGATAAACCACAATATGTATCTTCCGGAATATTATGGAATTCATTGCCTGAACATAGCTACCCAAGACAAGGAATAGCAACCTATCGCTTAAAAATTTTATTAAGTGATACTACTACCTTTTTTAATTTATTTTTAAAAGAAGCGCCTTATTCTGCATCTAAAATTTTTGTAAATAATGTTTTAATCGGGAGTAATGGAAAAGTTTCGGATAGAAAAGATAATTATACTCCTTCATATTTCATTGAAATAAAACCATTTAAAGGAGATACACTACTTAATTTAATTATACAGATTAGTAATTTTGAGCACAACCGCTCAGGAGGTATTATTTTTAGTACAACTTTGGGTGATGCGTATGGTATTGCTTTTTTTAAGCAAAGATCTTTTATCATAAAATTGCTCATTGCCGGTGGTATTTTTGTAGTTATGATTTATCATTTTGCTTTTTATTTAATGTGGCGCTCAACCAAAAGCAATTTATATTTTTCAGTTTTTAGTTTCTTTATTTTGCTTTACATAACTTCATTGTATCTATATCCTTATTTAGTAAATAATTTTCATTACATTCGGACAATACGTATTTTAGGCTGGTTTATGGCGGTTCCGGTTTTTATGGTTTTTGTTCGGAGTATTTTTCCAACCCAAATAAGTAAAGCGATAATAAAAATTTTTAGCGTATTGGCATTATTGTCTTTTTTACTATTTCTTTTAAAAATAGAGTATATACTTGATTTTTATAAAGCAATTACTGTACTTGCACAACTATATGTTATCATTGCAGCCATTCGACTTCTTCGCTTAAAAAATATCGATGCTCATGTATTTTTTATAGGTGTTTTGTTTGTTGCTATAAGTGGAATAAATGATGCCTTAACTCATCTTGAAATAATACATTCAACTGATTTGTTACCCTTTGGTGTTTTTATGTTTTTATTAACTCAGTCCTATATTTTAGCACAACGCTATGCCAATGCATATAAAAATAATAAGAAACTATCCAATGAGCTTGTTGATGCAAATAAAAATCTTGAAAAATTAGTTTTAGAAAGAACGAAAAGAATTGAAGAACAAAATATCCGTTTGGCTGAACTAAATGCTACAAAAGATCGGTTTTTTGGTATCATTGCTCATAATCTCAGAGGACCTGTCGGTAATTGGGCTTCTTCATTGGGTTTACTTATCGATACTTATGATCGCTTGGATGATGTTACTAAGTTAGAGCTTATTACTAGTTTAAAATCTTCTACTGATAAAACTTTTCATTTATTGGAAAATCTGCTGATTTGGTCGCGAATTCAGCGAAATATCATTACTTATAATCCTCAAAATATTTTATTTAAAGAAATAATTGATGAAAATATTGAAATATTGAAACCTGCGGCAGATTTAAAGAATATTTCCTTATCCGTTGTTATTGATGAACATTTAAAAACCTATTGTGATGCTTATATGATGAATAATGTTTTACGCAATCTATTGGGCAATGCCATTAAATTTACTCCACAAAATGGTTCTGTTACTGTTAAAGTGCTAAGTAATAATGGCTTTACAGAACTTATTATTTCTGATACCGGTATTGGTATAGACCCAAATATACTTGAACGATTATTTAAGATTGAACAAAATATTCTGTCAAAAGGGACGAAAGGTGAAACCGGATCAGGGCTTGGATTAATTTTATGCAAAGAATTTATTGACAGGCATAAAGGAACTATTTTTTTGCAAAGCAAACCCGGTAAAGGAACAACTGTAACTGTAAAATTACCACAAAATAATTTTAAAACACCAATGACCAATTAACCAATGAATAGCAATCAATACCAATTTAACTAATCTATAAATTTCAAAACTTTTTCTATAGCTTTTGCTTTAAGTAAGCACTCATCATATTCTTTTTCAGCTTCCGATTTAAATGTAATGGCACTGCCTACAATATAAGAAAGGTATCTTTTGTTTGAATTATATAATATACTGCGAATCACTACATTAAAGTCAAAATCTTGCTCTGGAGTTATGTAACCGACTGCACCGGAATAAAGAGCCCGTTTTGTTTTTTCATACTCCTCTATTATTTGCATAGCTCTTATTTTAGGAGCACCTGTCATTGAGCCCGGCGGGAAAGTTGATTTTATAATATCAACAACATCAAACTGCTTATCCAAAACGGCACTTACCGTAGATATTAGCTGATAAACTTGCTTAAAACTATATACTTTACACAACTCTTCAACACTTACACTGCCTTTTTCTGCAATTTTGCTTAAATCATTGCGTACTAAATCTACAATCATTATGTTTTCAGCCTGTTCCTTTTCATTATTTTCGAGCCTGTTTTTTAATGCACTATCTTCTTCTTCATTATCAGAGCGTGCAGCTGTGCCCTTTATCGGCTGCGAAATAATTTTACTGCCGTTTTTATGTAAAAATCGTTCCGGGCTGGCAGACATGAGGTAAAACTCATTATATTTAAAATAAACAGAAAAAGGGGTGGGTGATATTTTATTTAGTTGCTTATAAATAG